>CBIMJO010000073.1:0-14509 GCA_966244135.1 uncultured Actinocrispum sp.
TGATCTCAGCGGCGTTGTCGTCACTGTCCAGCCCCTTGACGAACAGTGAGTCGGCGTCGCCGAGCGCGGGCGACCAGGTTCTCTCGTCGTACCAGTCGAATCGCACCGGCGTCACGGTGGCGGACGGCTTACCCGGATGACGGCTCGCCGCGCGTACCGGCACTCCAACGGCGGCCAAGGCCGACACCACACGGCGCCCGGCCTTACCTGTGGCGCCCTCCACCCAGACGGTCATGGCGTTTTCTCCCTGCTTGTCGTCCCCTTGTGCTGACGACGATATGCAGAGACCACGAGACGATGAATGGCTCAGACGCGCGTAATGTTGTCTCTCCGTCTTGATCCAGGCGACTATGGTTGGCCCATGGATGTGCTCGCGGATGTCCTCGCAGCCATGCGGGTCGGCACGCCGGTCGCCGCCTATACCGAGGCGCACGCGCCATGGGGTCTGCGTTTTGACCACACCACCGGTGCCGCGTTCCATGTGGTGTTGCAGGGTTCGTGCTGGCTGACACCGTTGCCCGGAAATCCCGGCTTTGATCCGGTCGAGCTCGGGCCGGGTGATGTGGTTCTGCTTGGCCGCGGGGTTCCGCACGCCATGGTTTCCGCGCCTGGACTGCCGCTCATCGCCTTCAGGCCGTCGCGTCCGGCGCCGTCCATACCGTTCGGCAGCGTCTCGATCCCTGGCCCTGGCGCGCGTTCGACGATCGTGTGCGGCGCGTACCGGTTGCGACGGCACCGGCCACATCCGCTTCTGCGGGATCTGCCTGAGGTGGTGCACATCTCGGCGGTGCCGGGCCGGCATCCCAGCCTGCGCGCGATGGTTCAGCTCCTCGGTGAGGAGGTGGAAACGCGGCCTCCCGGTGCTGCGGTCGTGGCGCCCTCGCTCGTGGATACCTTGCTGGTGTACATGCTTCGGGCGTGGCTGCAGGAGACGGCCCAGACGGTTGGGTGGTCGGGTGCGCTCGCCGATTCGGTGACCGCACGGGCGCTGGCCGCCATCCACGGCGAACCGGCTCGGGCGTGGACCGTCGAGCAACTTGGTGCTGCTGCAGGGTTGTCGCGAGCCGCGTTCGCCCGTCGGTTCACCGCGCTTGTCGGCGAACCACCGTTGACCTACCTGACCCGTTGGCGCATGACCACGGCGATGCAGCTGCTCCGCGAGACCGACAAACCCTTGGGGCAGGTGGCTTCCGCCATCGGATATGGTTCGGCGTTCGCCTTCGCCAAAGCCTTCCGGCGCGAGTACGACATGACGCCAGGCGACTATCGCAGTTCCGCCCGGGCAAGCGTTGCGCGAGACCCTCACCCCGGCTGACCGGAGGATGATCGTGAGCTGGTGGGCGATCCCACGCTAACGATGATCGTTTCCCGGTTCGAGAACAGTGCTCGCCGAAGTGGCCTGGACCTTGGCGTGCCGGAACGGGGAGCAAGCCAGCACGAGGGCCGCGCCGACCAGTCCGGCGATGCCGGTCCACAACGCGGTGCGGTAGCCGGCGGTGTCGGCGAGGATCCCGCCCAGCGGCGCGCCGACCACGATCATGCCGCGGTTCAGCGAGCGAATCGTGGTGTTCATCCGGCTCTGCAAGCGGTCGGGGGTCACTGACTGCCGGTAGCTCATCTCGTTCGGGCTCGCGGCGCCCATCGTCACCCAGGTGATGAACTGGGCTGCCGCGAGCAGAGCCACCGCCGCGGGACCAGACCTGGCGAGCGGGACCAGAACCCAGGCCGCTGGCATCACGATATGCGCCAGGATGCTCACGCGACCCGCGCCGAACCGTCGCCCGGCCCGCTCCGCGAACGCCCCGCCGAGCACCGCGCCGACACTCGCACAGGCCAGGGTCACGCCCAGCCAGAACTCCCCGAGCCGGAGTTCACGCAGGCCGTAGGCGAGATAGACCGTGCCGAGCATGCTGTTGGCCAGGAACCACAGATGGCTGGACAGCGCCGATGGGGCCAGCATCCGATGCCGGTAGACGTAAGTCAGGCCCTCACGCAGTTCCGTCCACATCGGACTCCGTTGGCGGTGGCGGGGTGCCGGTTCGGTGACTGGGATCGACGCGAGCAGCAGGCCGGAGACCAGATAGGAGACCGCGTCGAACAGGATCGCCACTGGCGCACCGACCAGCTTGATCAGCCCGCCGGCCAGTATCGGGCCGGTGGTCTGGGCGGCGGCATCGGACTGCTCCAGCCGGGCATTGGCGGTGGTGAGCAACTCCTCAGGCACGAGCCGGGGCAGGAACGACTGGTCGGCCGCATCGAACAGCAGTGACAACACCCCGAACGCGAACACGACCACAGCAAGCGTCGACATGGTCAACAGGTCCGCGAACGCGAGCACCGGGAGCACGCACAGCAGCGCGGCCCGGCCGAGATCGGTCGCCACCAGGACCGGCTTGCGCCGATACCGGTCCACCAGAACCCCGGCAACCAAACCCAGTACCAGGTACGGCGCCCACCGCGCCGCGTTCAGCAGACCAAGCTGGGCGGTACTGGCGTGCAACGTCTCCAACGCGACGATCTGCAGGGCGAAACGCAGTGACCGGCGTGCCGAAGGACGACACTGTCGACGCGGCCCAGAACCGGCCATATCCCGGCAGCCGCCGCAATGGCGATGCCCGGCTCATTGGACCCTGTGACGACGAACCCCTCCGTCTCCCCATTGCGCCACTGTCGCGTACCCGGAGTGCTCATGTCCACCGGACCGGCCACAGTCCCGGTCACGGTGTTGTTGGTATGGCCCCATTGTTGATGCGAATCGTCCGCCATAGTCGGCTGACCATCGTAGTCGCAGCCGGTGATCTTCTCGGAGACGGTGGCAGTTCGCGGAGGGCTCGGCGAGGGTCAGGCAACCTGGGGTCCGCCGGCTCTGCGGTGGATGCGCATCGGGAGGTGGCCGGGGGTGAGGGTCGCGCGGCGAGGGGCCGGTTCGACGGGATGGCCCAGCACGGACCGGAACTCCCAGCGGGCGGTGATGGTGGCCAACGCCAGCGTCGCCTCGGTCACGCCGAAGGCCTCTCCGATGCATCGGTGCACGCCGCCACCGAACGGAACGAACGCGTCCCTCGGGATCTCGCCCGCTCGGGCGGACGACCACCGATCCGGGTCGAAGCGATCCGGCTCGGGAAAGACATCCGCGTTGTGGTGCAGGAGATAGGGGCTGTACGCGAGGCCGGTGCCTTCGGGGAGCGTGTGTTGGCCGAGCGTCACCTCGCGCGTCGTGACCCGCGTGAAGATCCAGCCTGGCGGGTACAGCCGGAGTGCTTCGGTGAGCACCATCCTGGTCTGTACCAGCTTGGGCAGATCCGCCCACTGCGCCGGGCGTCCATTGAGGACAGTGTCCACTTCGGACCGGACGCGGCCCGCCACACCGGGGTGCTCGCCGAGCATGGCCAGCGACCAGGCCAGGGCGCCCGCCGTGGTCTCGATCCCGGCCAGGAACAGCGTGATCACCTGGTTGTGGATGTCCTGGGGCGACAGTTCGCCGCCGTCGTCATCGCTGGCGGCCAGCAACATCGAGAGCAGATCACCGTTGTCCACCCCGGCCTGCCGGTAGGCCGTGATGATCTCGTCCACCGACTCGTGCAGGGCTTTCACCGCGCGGTTGTACCGGATGTTGCCGGGAGTGGGGATCCGGCCGATCAGGCCGGTCGGCGCCATCATCCGGAGGAACAACCCTTGCAGGTAGATCGACAGGGCGTCGACCACATGTGCAGCCGCGGGTCCGGCTACGTCCGCGGCGAACATGGTGCGCGCCGCGGTGCGGGAGGTGATGTCGTAGGTCGCGGCCGCCATGTCGACCACCGTGCCGTCATTCCACTGGGAGAGCACGCCTTCGATCATGTCGTTCATGGTCGAGACGTAGGTTTGCACCTGGGGACGGTTGAAGGCCGGCTGCATCAACCGGCGTTGCCGGCGATGCGTTTCGTAGGTGCTGGTCAGCAGGCTGTCGCCGGTGAGCTCGCGGACCTTGTCGAACAGCGCGCCGCCCTTGTCGAACGTCTGGCTGTCGAGCAGCACCTGACGGGTCAGCTCCGGGTCGGTGATCATGATCATCGGCAGTGCGCCGATGTCGATCCGGACCAGCCGGCCGACCGTGGTCAGCGAACGCAGGAACTTCAGGGGATCGCGGAACAGCGGCACCGCGTGGCCGACCACCGGCAGGCGGCCCGGTGCGACCGGCACGGCGGCATCCCGGGTGATGGCTGTCTCGGTCATCAGGCCCACCAGGAGTCGATGCACGGAATCGACGGCAGGTCGGTTCGCTCGGGCTTGGCGGTGCCGACGATGGTCCATCCAGTCGTCAGCCGGTTGACCACGGCCGCATCGTCCGGGTTGCCGGGGTCGGTGTACCGCGGTGATGCGCCGCTGTAGTCCAGATAGGCGCGGATCCATTGGCCCAGACCATGGACATAGCGGGTGAGAGCGCTGTCGCCGTCCGCGCCGACCTCGTCGCGCAGCTTCAGAAACCGTGCCATGGCACGGTCCCGCATGACGCCCGCGAGCCCGGCCGCCTCGTCCGCCGGGCAGCCGAACTCCGCCTGCAGCACTGAGACCAGGTTCTGTACCACGGGAAAGCCGTGCTCGGCCGCTCGGTGCACCTCTTTGTCATACGACGTCAGGTCGTTGTCCCAGCCGATGATCGCCGAGACCATCTCCCGCAGCGTGCGCACCCGCGGGTCGGACCAGCCGGTGGCGGGGACTTCGTAGCCGCAGGCGATGTCGGTGAACACGATGCACGGGTAGACGCCGGACTGCTTCAACCACATGGCCACGTAGTCGTTCAGCGACGGCACCCGGTCCTCGGCCCGGTTGACCGCCTCCCACAACAACCCGGTGAAGTACTCGGCGGTTGCCTGGTTCCACCGCTCCACCTGCGCCGGGGTCGCGTTCTCGGCTATGGCGAGCCGCAGGTCGCGCAGGGCTTCGGCCCATCGGTTGCCCGGCAGCATGTCCGCCGCGGGGTCCTCGATGATCCGGATCAGCTTGGACAGCAACACGATGTACTCGTCCGGCGGGACCGCGCCGCCTGGCCGTTCGTCGCTGTGCACGTCGTCGAACGACTGCAGCCACATGACTTCCTTGCCGGGCAGGCTCAGCAATGCGGCGTCCGCGTCCGGCAGCGCCTTGCCCGGGAACAACGGGAACCGCGACCGCGCGAAATAGTCCCGCTGGGCCGGGGTTTCGAAGATCTCGAACTTGTCCAGCCAGTCCAGTACGTCCCGTTCCGCCGATGCCGAGAACGGCGACTCCGCCGGCGGGATCGGACAGTAGAACTCGGGCATCCTGATCACGGTTCTCCCAACGCCGCCCAATCTTGCTCCCTCGGCCAAACGTACAGTCGTTGGCGGGCGCGGGATGCCAAGTGGCGAGCATGTGTCATCCCTTTGACTGCGGGGAATCTTCTCTCATCCGAGGCGCGAACGGTTGTGCCGCACAGGTGCCGCTACTTTGTGGAAACCTCCTTGCGGTATCCGGGTGAACGGGTCAGCGCCAGCCGGCCGAGGATCGTGGCGGCCAGGCCGATCGCCAGGGCCGCGAACCCGCCGACGATGCCGTAGCCGGTGCCGGGACCACCCTTGGCGAGCGCGACCACCAGCCCGCCGATCACCATCCCGGCCGGCCCGGCCACCAGGGCGATGATGGCGTGTCTTCTGGTGCGGCGGACCAGGGCGCGCCAGCCGATGATCACACCGGCCAGTGCGACGAAGGCGGCGATGGTGCCCACGATTCGGCCGGGGGTCAGTGCGAAGTTGTCGACGGCAGCGGCAGCCACGGACATGATGGGGCTCCTTTCGTTGTGGCCAGATCATGTCGGCGCGACCTACGGCGAGTCGTCGTGCGGATGCGGACACTTCGTGCTGCCGCCGATGCGGCAGCGGCCGGGGTAGTACTGCGTTCGTGGTAGTCGGGCGATCATCCGCGTGCAGGAGTCGCCGAGCCGGACATCCGGCTAGTGTTCGCCCATGCGCAGGGGTCTGTTGGACTGGGCGATCGCCGTCGGTGTGGCGGCGATCCTGGTGGTCACTGGGCTGTCCAAGCACGTCCCCAGCGGCCTGGACCCGCTTGGCTACGCACTGTTGGCGGTCGGTGGCCTGGCGTTGGTAGCGCGCCGCCGTGTCCCGGTGGTGGTTTTGGTGGTCACCGGGGTGTGCGTGGTGGGGTATCAGGCCGCTGGGTTCGATGTGCCCGCGGTCGCGTACTTGATCGCCGTGTACAGCGCCGTGCGGGTGGGCCACCGTGTGATCACCATCGTGGCGAGCGTGCTGATGCTGGTCGCTCTTCCTTTCGCGGCAATGGTTGCGGGTTTACACGACACGGGTCAGGCATTTGCACAAGCCCGCGGTGCGCTCGAGCTGGCGTGGCTGATCGCCGCGGGTGCGGCGGGTGAGGCGTTGCGACAGGCCGAGCGGCGGGCGGACGAGGCCGAACGCACCCGGGAGGAGACCGCGCGGCGCCGGGCGGGGGAGGAGCGCCTGCACATCGCGCGGGAGTTGCACGATTCGTTGACCCACCAGATCTCCGTGATCAAGGTGCAGGCCGAGGCCGCCGTGCACGTGGCCCGCAAGCGCGGCGAACCGGTGCCCGACGCGCTGCTGGCGATCCGCGATGCCGGTCGTGAGGCGGCACGGGAACTGCGGGCCACCCTCGAGGCGCTGCGTGACGACGACACCACCCCGCCGCACGGTCTCGACCACGTCCCGGACCTGGTGCAAAAGGTGCGTTCCACCGGCCTGGACGCGACGCTGACGATCGAGGGGCACCGCGACGACGTTCCGGCGGCGGTCGGGCGGACCGCGTACCGGATCGTGCAGGAGTCGCTGACCAACATCGCCCGGCACGCGGGCGCCGCCACCGCGTCGGTCCGGATCGACTACCAGCCGGACGTTCTGGTGATCCGGGTGGACGATGACGGAAAGGCCACAGTGGACACCGCACCGGCGCCGGGCGTCGGGCTGCTGGGGATGCGTGAGCGGGTCACCGCCCTCGGCGGCAGGTTGCAGGCGGCGCCGCGCAGCGAGGGCGGGTTCACCGTGCACGCCGAACTTCCCGTGGACCACGTGTCATGATCCGTGTCCTGCTGGTCGACGACCAGTCGCTCATCCGCAGCGGCTTCCGTGCGCTGCTTGACGTCGAGGACGACATCCAGGTCGTGGCCGAAGCCGCCGACGGCCGCGAAGGGCTGGAACTGGCCCGGCGGCACCTGCCCGACATCGCGTTGATCGACATCCAGATGCCCGTCGTGGACGGCATCGAAGCGACCCGTCAGATCGCCGCCGACCCGGCCCTGACCTGCGTGCACGTCGTCATCCTGACCAACTACGGCCTGGACGAGTACGTATTCAACGCCCTCCGCGCCGGCGCGGCAGGCTTCCTGGTCAAGGACATCCAGCCGGAGGACTTCCTGCACGCCGTCCGAGTGGCCGCGCGCGGCGACGCCCTCCTCGCCCCCTCGATCACCCGCAAGCTCATCAACCGCTACGTCACTCACCCGCCCCTCACCGTCCACATCGGACTGGAGGAGCTGACGAACCGTGAGCGCGAGGCCGTCATCCTCGTCGCCCAGGGCCTGTCCAACGACCAGATCGCCGACCACATGGTGATCAGTCCCCTCACCGCCAAGACCCACATCAACCGCGCCATGACCAAACTCCACGCCCGCGACCGCGCCCAGCTCGTCGTCCTCGCCTACGAATCCGGCCTCGTCACCCCACGCAGCCAGGGCCACCCGCGGTCATAGGACCCAGGACATGTTCTGGTCGACCGTCTGCTGCGGATCGACGGCGACTTCGCCCGGTTCCGGTAGCCGGTCACCATGGAATGATCTCGTTGATGGTGTCGGGGCCGTGGAAAGTGCCGGTGAGGCCGTCCGGCGGGATCATCGCGAGTTGGATGGCGATGGCGGCGCCGTCAGCGGTGGTGCGGTCGCCGCGGGGGATGGGCGCGGCGGCGTTCTGGTCGGTGGGGACCATGCCGGGGCTGACGGAGTTGACCTTGATGCCCTCGGCGCGCAGCGCGTTGGCGTAGGTCACGGTCAGGGCGTTGAGGGCGGCCTTGGAGGAGCTGTACGCGAGGAAACCCTGCGCCGGCAACGGGCTGGTGGGGTCGCTGAGCATGGTGAGCGAGCCGAGCCCGCTGGACATGTTGACGATCCGTGGGTTGGGGGACCGGCGCAGCAGTGGCAAGCACGCGGATGTCACGGTGACCACGCCGAAAACGTTGACCTCGAACGTTTCCCGGAGCAGCGCCGCAGTGGCCGCAGCGTCCCAGTCGAGCATGATCCCGGCGTTGTTGACCAGCACGTCCAGCCCTCCGGCCGCGGTCTCGATCGTGCCGATGGCCGCTCGCACGGAGGGCTCGGAGGTGACATCCAGCTGCACGAAGCGGATGTTCTCGCTCCCCAGCTCCGCCACCGCCGCTTGTCCGCGCTGCGGATCGCGGGCGCCGAGGTAGACGGTGAGACCACGGGCGGCGAGACCGCGGACGATCTCCCGGCCGATGCCCTTGTTGCCGCCGGTGACCAGTGCGACTTCGTTCATGGGGTCCACTTCAGCCCTCGCTGGGCCGGAACGGAAAGACCGATCCGGTGGCGCCCCATACCCTGGCGGTATGCCGGAGCCGGAGATCCGCGAACTGCGCTACTTCCGCGCCGTCGCGGAGGATCTGAACATCACCCGCGCGGCCGCGCGGCTCGGGATCGCGCAGCCGCCGCTGTCACGGGCCATGCGTCAGCTGGAACGCCGGCTCGGGGTCACCCTGTTCGACCGAACCGGTCCGCGGCTGGCGCTGACCCGGGCCGGTGAAGTCCTGCTCAAGGAAACAGCGGTGATTCTCGGCGCCCTCGACGCGGCCGTCCGCCGGACGCGGAAGGCGGGCCAGCCCGGACGCGAACTCGTGGTCACCGCCAAGCCGGGCGTGTCCACCCGGCTGTTGCTCAACGTCCGCGAACGGTTTCGGCTGGACCCGGACGCACCGGAGATCCGGGTGGTGCCGAGCGGGTTCGGCGAACAGGCCGACATGGTCCGGGACGGTCGCGCGGATCTGGCCGTCGCCGCGTGCGTGGACAGCCGCGACCTCGACATCGAACTCGTGGCGACCGAACCACGCGTCGCCGCGCTCGCGGTGGGACACAAGCTGGCCGCACGCACGAGCCTGAGCACCGCCGACCTGAGTGACGAGCCCGCGCCTTGGTGGAGCGATCCCAACGTCGTGGACCGCGACTATTGGCTTGGCCACCCGGATCGCCCGGCCGATGGCCCGGTCGTGCGGGACACGGCCGAGCTGCTCGACGTCGTCGCCCTGGGACAGGCGGTGGCCCTGGTTCCCACGTCGCTGGCGGCGGTCAACGTCCGGCCGGATATCGCGTATCGCTCGGTGTCCGACGCGACGCCGTATCAGGTCCTGGTAGTGTGGCCCGCCGGCCGTCGATCACCCTGGATCGGCCGATTCATTGACACAGCAAGAGAAGCGGCCGGCTGATCACGACTGCTGGACGACGGCGTCGATCGCGGCGACGACAGTGTCCGGGGCCTTGCTCAGGATCTGCACGTGATTGCACGGAGCCGTGGCGAACACCGATACGCGTTCATTGCGTGCCGTCGCGTCGGTAGTGGTGGCACGCAGGGCGCTCATCTCTTCGGCGGTGGCGCCCGAGTGCGCGCCGGTGCCGACGACGAACACGGCCGGGCACTGCAAAGCCGCGAAGTCCGCGCCCAGCGAGCCGTTCAACTGGTCCATCTCGATGACCACGTCTGCCGCCTCATCCGGGGACATCCGAGCCGACTGGCCGAACATCGCCAGGATCCGCATGATCCAGCCGAGCCGCCGGAACTGCGCGCGGGCTCGCAGCTGGGCCGCCTCGTCCAACGAGACGACGGGGTAGGCGCCGTCGATCAGCACCAGCCCGGCGACTTGGTCCGGGTGCTGGGCGGCATAACGGACGGCGAGCGTGGCGCCGTGCGACCACCCGACCAGAACCGGCCGCGTCAGGCCGGTGGCCTGCATGACCCGCCCGACGTCCTCGACTGCCGCGGCCACGGAGTAGTCGGCCGAGGTGCCCGACTTGCCGCGTGCCCGGGCGTCGAACCGCACGGTGCGGTACTTCCCGGCGAGCCGCTGGACGACCCGGTCCCAGTTCCGCACGGTGCCGAACGCGCCGTTGATCAAGAGCAGTGCGGGGTCGCCGCCGGGGTCGTCGACGGTGTGTAACTCGGTGTCGGCCGCGGGGACTTTCAGCTGTGGGGACACGGTGAGCACGCCTTTTAGGGGAGGTTCTTGCGGCGGTCGTGCCATTCGTCGAGCAGCGCCGGCATCCGCTCGGCGAGGAAGTCGTAGAACGCGGCGCCCTCCTCGATCATCGAGCGCCGTGGGCTGGGACCCTCCTCGAGCAGCGCCAAGGCTTCCCGGGCCAGCGTCGCCTGCTGCTGGTACGTGGTGGCGGCGAAGCCGGTCGGGTCGAGCACCCGCGGGTCGAGCGTGACGTGGTCCATCCGCTGGCCCACGGACCGGGTCCGGACCACCGCGCCGTACCCGGCGAGATGGGTGACCGCGCCGGTGATCGCGCTGCGGCTGGCCAGCAGGGCCTCGGCCAGCTCCGCGATGCTCTGCTCCGGCGGTGAGCAGATCAGCAGGTAGCCCAGCACGCGGCCGGCCACCGGGGGGAACCGGTACTCGCGGGCGTAGAAGTCGGCGACGCGGTCCAGGAACGCGTACTCCTCGGGTGTTGGCACCCGCTGAAAATAACACAGATGACAGAAATTTGTGTCATCTGTGTCAGGTGGACCGGTCCACCCGGGGCGGATAGATTCAGCAGCCGTGCCGCAACCACAAGGTCAAGAGCTGGAAGACATCCGTGCCCGCCGCGACGAGCTGCGCGAGCGATACCTGCGCCCGATCGGCGAGCGTCCGGCCACCACCGTGCGCGGTGTCCACCACGTGGCGCTGATCTGCAAGGACGTCGAGGAGACGATCCGGTTCTACCAGGGGCTGCTCGGGTTCCCGCTGGTCGAGCTGGTGGAGAACCGGGACTACGCCGGGTCGAGCCACTTCTTCTTCGACATCGGCAACCGCAACCTGCTGGGCTTCTTCGACTTCCCCGGCCACGACCACCCGCCGTTCGCTGAGACCATCGGCGCGGTGCAGCACCTGGCCATCTCGGTGGCCCCGGAGCAGTTCGAGGCCGCCAAGCGCAGGCTCGAGGAGGCCGGGATCGACTACCTCGGGCCGGACCGCGGCGTGGAGGACAGCGTGTACTTCCGCGACCCGAACGGGGTCGGGCTGGAGCTCTACCGCGAGGAGCTCGGCATCTTCAACGGCGAGGAGATCCTCGGCTGAGTGAACGGCCTGCCCTCGCGGCTGCCATGATCCGATCGGGTGTCCCTCGGCCACGCTTGCGCGGCGATCCGTCCCTCAACCGCCACAGGCTCACAAACAGGCTTTTGGAACCGGCTCAAGCGCTGAGCGGTAGCCGCGCGGCCGGGTCTTACTCGCGGCCGTAGGCGCGGCGGGCGACCCCGGCGATGGCCGGGGCGTTGCGCTCCGCCTCCGCCTTGATGTCCGCGATCGTCTGGGCGGCAAGGGTTTGCCGCCAGGCCAGCTCGGCGCGCCGCATGGCGGTGTGCACCGAGCAGGCCTGGCGGAACGAGCTCTTCGGCGCCCTCGTGCCCATGCCCTGCTTGCGGATCTCGGTGCAGTGGAACGCCGGTTCGGGGCCTTCGATGGCGGTGACCACGTCCATCAGGGTGATCTTGTCGGCGGGCCGGGACAGCCGGAACCCGCCGCGGGCGCCGGGCAGTGACTCCAGCAGTCCGGCCTTGACCAGCGCCTGCAGCTGCTTGTTCAGGGAGGGCGCGGGAAGCTCGTAGCTGGCGGCCAGGGCGGCTGTCGGGACGGGATCGCCGTCGTCCACCCAGGCCAGGGAGAGCAGGACGTGCACGGCCCACTCGACCCCCTGGTTCATCCGCATGAACCCGGACGTTAGGCATCCGGGATAACGGGTGTCAAGGTTCACTGTGAACCTTGACATCAAATGTCCAGGTTCCCTACCGTCGCTTTTCATCCAGCGCGGCCCCGAAGCGGGCCATCCGGAGAATCTGGATGTCAAATATCCTGATTGTGGGCGGCGGGTTCGCCGGGGTGTGGAGTGCGGCGACCCCGACCGCATGCGCGTCCCGCTCGACCGGGTGCTCGGCCCGATCGGCGTACGCCGCGTCGCCGGGACGGTCACGTCGGTCGACACCGGTTCCCGTACGGTCCAAGCGATCCAGCGGGACGGCACTGGCACCGCACTGCCGTACGATCGGCTTGTGCTGGCGTCGGGCAGCCAGGTGGTTCGGCCCACGCTGCCCGGCGCCGAGCACCTGTTCGACATCGACACCATGACCGGCGCCGCCGCGCTCGACGCGCACCTGCGCGTGCGCGGACTTTCGGATGTCTATGCCGCGGGGGATACTGCGGCGGCGGTGTCGCCTTCGGAGGGACGAGTGGTCATGCAGAGCTGCCAGCACGCGCTCCCGCAAGTGAAGTTCGCGGGGCACGACGTGGCGGCCGGTCCGCAGGCGGGCTGGCCGGAATACCAGCCACCCGAAGCACTTCTCGCCGGCTGACCCATGGAACTGCGCCATCTGCGGTACTTCGTCGCAGTCGCCGAGGAATGCCACTTCGGCCGGGCGGCGGAGCGGCTGCACATGGCCCAGCCCCCGCTGTCCCAGCAGATCCGCCAGCTGGAGACGGAGCTCGGCGCCGAGCTGCTGGTCCGCACGACCCGGCGGGTCCAGCTGACCCCGGCCGGGCACCGCTACCTCGAACGGGCCAGGGCCGTGCTGGCCGCGGTGGACTCCGCGGGCACCGAGGCGGCCCGGATCGCCAAGGGCGACCTCGGCCTGGTGGCGATCGGGTTCACCGGCTCGGCCACCTACGAGCTGCTGCCCCAGCTGGCCCGCGTGCTGCGCCAGGACTTTCCCGGCATCGAGCTGGACCTCAAGGGCGAGATGCTCACCCCCGACCAGGTGTCGGCGCTGCTGGAGGAGACGCTGGACATCGGCTTCCTCCGGCCTCCGGTCCGCGAACCCGGGCTGGACGTGCGGGTGCTGCGCCGTGAACCACTGATCGCGGTGCTGCCGGCCAGCCACCCGCTCACCGGCCGCGACACGGTTCGGCTCGCGGACCTGCGCGACGAGCCGTTCATCTGCTACCCCTCGCACCACCGGTCCGTTGTGTACGACGCCGTGTTCGATGCATGCCAGCAGGCCGGGTTCGTGCCCTCGGCCGTGCAGGAGGTCGCCGAAACGGCCACTCTGGTCTCGTTCGTCGCGGCCGGGCTCGGCGTGGCCCTGGTGCCCGCCTCCGTGCGGCACCTGCAGATCACCGGTTCGCAGTACCGCCCGCTGGCCGGCACCACCCGTGAGGTCGAGCTCGCGGTCGCCGTGCGGTCGGGTGATACCTCACCCCATGTGGCGAAGGTTCTTTCCCGCACACACGCCCTTGTCGGCGGTCCCCGCTAATTCGGATTTCCCGCGTATCAATCGTTCCGATCTGAGTGTTTCCGCTTTCTCAATGCGCCGGAAATACTTGGAAAAACACCCGGACTCAAGGAGGAGCCGTGATCCCGTTCATGCTGGCGGTCCAGTCCTTGCTGGACGGGGCGCAAGCTCCCGCGCCGGTCACCGAGCCGGCGGCCGTGCGGTCGGTCGCCCAGAATGGCGTCGCCACCGGCGGCTGGGTTTCCTCCACTTTGGACACCGGTCACGAAGTCGCATTGTCCGGTCCCTACGGCCGGTTCTCGTTCCGTCCACTCCGGACCCAGCCGGTGTTGCTGCTGGGTTCGGGGATGGTCGACGACACGATGAAGGCCCGGCTGTTCCCGCGGGACATCTACCGCGAGGACTTCTTCGACTCCGCCACCGCGCCGCAGGCAACCATGTCGTCCGCAGCCCGCTGATCCGGCGCTGAAAGGTCAGCCGTGAAAGTCACCGCCATCGACGCGATCCCGTTCGCCATCCCGTACCGCGAGCCGCTGCGGTTCGCCAGCGGCTCGGTCGACGTGGCCGAGCACGTCCTCGTCCGGGTGCACACCGACACCGGGCTGGTCGGCACCGCGGAGGCTCCGCCGCGGCCGTTCACCTACGGCGAGACGCAGGCCTCGATCAAGGCCGTCGTCGAGACCATCTTCGCGCCGCAGCTGCTCGGCATGTCGCCGCTGGCAAGGGAAGCGGTACACGCCAAGCTCGACCGCACGGTCGGCAACCCGGCCGCGAAGAGCGCCCTGGACATGGCGCTGTGGGACCTCATCGGGCAGAGCCTCGGCGCGTCGGTCACCGAACTGCTCGGCGGCTTCACCGACCGCATGAGGGTCTCGCACATGGTCGGGTTCGCGCAGCCGGGGGAGATGGTCGAGGAGGCCGAACGGGTCCGGGACCTCTACGGCATCACCACGTTCAAGGTCAAGGTGGGCCGCCGTCCGGTCCAGCTCGACGTGGATGTCTGCCGGGCGTTGCGGGCCGCGCTCGGTGAG
>CBIMJO010000074.1:0-14503 GCA_966244135.1 uncultured Actinocrispum sp.
AGGACGTGATCCCGTGCGTGTGCTCGGTTCCACCCTGCAGGTAGATGCCGCCGGTCAGCCGCGGCTCTGTCCACACGCGATAGTCGCGGCCCACTCGCAGCCTGCCTTCGTTGTCCCGCAGGCAGAACCGGGCGAGGTCACCGAGCTGGCCGGCTGGGTCGGCCGGCAGGTACCCGGTGGCGTAGACCACGACGTCCGCGTCCAGCACGGTCCGTCCGCCCGCGGTGAGCGACTCGACCGTGACCTGGACTCCCCCTTCGGTCCGCACGACCTGGGTCGGCCGTGAGACGTTGAACAGCCGCAACCGTTGCCGGCCCGCGACTTTCTCCCGGTACTCGCGCCGGTACAGCTCGTCGATCAGGTCGATGTCCACCACGGAGTAGTTGGTGTTGGCGTGGTAGTCCATCAACTTGCGTTTGACGCCTTCGGGCGCGGTGTAGAACTCGTCCACCGCGGCCGGGTCGAAGATGCGGTTGGCGAACGAGCTGTCGTCCGACGGGCTGTACCCGTACCGCGAGAACACCCCGCAGACCTCGGCCTGCGGGAACTGGTCGTGCAGGAACGCCGTCACCTCGGCGCCGCTCTGGCCGGCACCGACCACGACGAACCGCCGCGGGTCGGTGACAGTGTCCACTTTGGCCAGCAGTTCGCTGTTGTGCCAGATGCGGTCGTCCCGGCTGACACCTTCGGGCATGTTGGGACGTAAACCGGTGCCCAGCACCAGGTTGCGCGCGCGGAACACCTCGCCGCCCGAGTGCACGTCGAAGAACTCGCCGGCCTGGGTGACCTCGGTGACCTCGCGGCCGTACGCGACCAGGTCGTCCACCTGCGCGGCGGCCCACTCGAAGTAGTCGTGGAACTCGATCCGCAGCGGGAACAGGTTCTTGTGGTTGATGAAGTCCGCCAGCCGGTCGCGCGCCTGCAGGTAGCACAGGAAGCTGAACCTGCTGGTCGGGTCGCGCATGGTGACCAGGTCCTTGAGGAACGACACCTGCATGGTGGCGTCCTCGATCAGCATCCCCCGGTGCCAGCCGAACCGCGGCTGCCGCTCCAGGAACTGCGCCGTGACCGGGCCTGACCTGGCGTTGTACTCGGTCAGCGCGATGGCGAGGGCGAGGTTCGACGGCCCGAAGCCGACCCCGACGACGTCATAGATCGGCACACCCTCGTCCGGCATTGCGACCCCTTCCCGCCTTTATTGAGGACACCCTAACCTAACTAAGGTGAGGCTCAACTACTACATTCGAGGGTGACGCTCGTCGCCTTGATCACGAAGGAGGACCTATGCGGGTCGCCATGTTCGGGTACCAGACCTGGGGGCACCGCACCCTCAAAGCGCTGCTCGAGTCGGCAAACGAGGTGGTCCTGGTCGTGACCCACCCGAAGAGCGACCACGCCTACGAGAAGATCTGGTCGGACTCGGTGGCCGATCTCGCCGCGGCGCACGGGGTACCGGTCGTGCTGCGCAACCGCCCGGACGACCTGCTGGTCCCGCTGGAAGAGGCCGACCCGGACATCATCGTGGCCAACAACTGGCGCACCTGGCTGCCGTCCGAGGTGTTCTCGTTCCCACGGCATGGGACGTTGAACGTGCACGACTCCCTGCTGCCCGCCTATGCCGGGTTCTCCCCGCTGATCTGGGCGCTGATCAACGGCGAGCCCCAGGTCGGCGTGACCGCCCACATGATGGACGAGGACCTGGACGCCGGGGACATCGTGCTGCAGCGGGCCATCCCGGTCGGCCCGGCGGACACCACGACGGACCTGTTCCACCGGACCATCGACCTGATCGGCCCGATCGTGGTGGACGCCCTCACCCTGATCGGGAACGGCGAAGCCGTGCCGCGCAAGCAGGACCGCGGCAAGGCCAGCTTCTTCCACAAACGGTCCATTGAGGACAGCCGGATCAACTGGGACTGGCCGGCGGACGCGCTCGCCCGCCTGGTCCGCGCCCAGTCGGATCCGTATCCGAACGCCTTCACCCACCACGGCGACAAGCGCCTGCGCGTGGTCAAAGCCTCGGTCTCCCAAGCCTGTTACGGCGGAACCCCGGGCCGGATCTTCATCCGCGAAGGTGCCGGGGTGGTGATCGTCGCGGGCGCCGACGCCCGCACCGGCCGCAACAAGGGCCTGGTCATCGAACGCGTCCGGCTCGACGACGACACCGAGCTGAACGCCACCGACTACTTCCGCACGATGGGCGGCTACCTGAAATAGCCGGATGGGTGGGCCCGCGAATCGCGGACCCACCCGTGGCCAGGCGGAACGTGGAACACACCCCGGACGAACGTGAGACACGCGCCGGACGAACGTAGGACACGCGGGTCAGGCGGGGATGAGGTCCTCTGCGGGCTCGGTCTTTGCCTTGTCGCGCATGACTGTGATGGCCAGGATGGCGGCGACGACCACGCCCGCGGCGCAGATCCAGAAGGTCGTGGACATCGCCGAGGTGAACGCCGTCCGGGCCACCGATGCCAGGCCCGGCACGGCGATCGCCTCACTGATGTTCGCGGGTGATCCCGCGGGCATCTGGGCGATGAAGCCCGCCGACAGGACGCTGCCGAGCACTGCGACACCCAGGGCCGCGCCCATCTGCTGGATGGTGTCGTTCAGCGCCGACCCCACGCCCGCCTGCTCCGGCGGGACCGTGCTCATCAGGGCGTTGATCGCGGCGGGAGCCGCCAGGCCGCCGCCCGCGCCGATCAGGAACATCGCCGTCGCCATGGTGATGAAGGAGCCCGACTCGAAGGTCAGCACCACGAACGCCGCCGCGATCACGATCATGCCCAGCCCGACCAGCCACCGGTTGCCCAGCCGCTGGCCCAGGGTCGCGCCGAGGCTGTTGAAGATCAGCGAGGCGATCGCCATCGGCACGAACGCCAGCCCGGCCTCGGTCGGCGTGTAGTCCAGGACGAACTGCAGGTACTGCGTCACCACCAGGAGCAGGCCGCCGCTTCCGATCTGCACCAAGGTCAACGACAGGCTGCCACCGCTGAAGTTCCTGGAGCGGAACAGCTTCAGTGGCACCATCGGGTGCTCCACCCGGGACTCCCAGATCACGAAGGCGGCCAGGGCGACGACCGCGATCACCAGCGAGGTCACCGGAAGCCCGTGCTTGGGCAGCTCGATGATGGTCCACACCAACGCGGTCATGCCCACCACCGACAGCACCGCGCCCAGCGGGTCCGGCTTCTGCCACGGGCCACGGGACTCCGGCATCAGCACGACCGCGGCGACGATGGCCAGCACCACGATCGGCACGTTGATCAGGAACACCGCGCCCCACCAGAACCACGCGATCAGCGCGCCGCCGAGGATCGGGCCGCCGACGAAGCCCACGATCGCCACGGCGCTCCACGCGGCCATCGCCTTCGGCCGCTCCTCCTCGTCGAACACCGTGATCAGGATGGACAACGTGCTCGGCATGATCAGCGCACCGCCGACACCCATCACGACCCGGGCGACGACCAGCTCCAGCGGTGAGCCCGCGTAGGTCGCCAGCAGCGAGGCCGCGCCGAACAGCGCGAGGCCGATGATCAGGATCCGGCGCCGGCCGAACCGGTCGCCGAGACTGCCCGACGTGAGCAGCAGCCCGGCGAACACCAGGATGTAGGAGTCCAGGATCCACTGGATGTCAGACGCGCTCGCGCCCAGGTCCTGGGCCAGCGGCGGCACCGCCACGGTCAGCACCAGGTTGTCGACCACCAGCACCAGCGCACTGAGGCAAAGAACGACCAGGACCAGCCACCGCCGTGGCTGCCGCTCCGTCATCCGCGTTGACATGACCCCTCCAGAGAGCTTCTTGCGTACGTTGTTCCCGTGATGCGAACACTGTACGCAGACGCGTTCGTCGTACGCAAGTGCGTACTTCGTGCGCTAGAGTGGCGGCCATGACGAGCGTGTGGACGCGGCAGCCGCGCAAGGGCAAGGAACCTCAGCTCAGCCGGGAGCAGATCGTCGCCGAGGCGATCCGGCTGCTGGACGAGGACGGCATCGACAGCCTGAGCATGCGCAACCTGGGCACCCGGCTGAACGCGGCCGCGACCTCGCTCTACCGGCACGTGGCGAACAAGGACGAGCTGATCGAGCTGGTCGCCGACGAGATCTACGCGGAGATCCGGGTCCCGGACGGCGCCTGGCGCGAGTCAGTGACCGAGACCGCGCGCAGCGTCCGCGAGATGATCCTGCGCCACCCGTGGATCGCGTCCATGTTCGGCCAGATCGGCCTGTCCTACCTTGGCCCCAACTTCACCGAGATGACCGAGCGGATGCTCGCCGTGCTGGAGGATGCCGGGTTCTCGCTGGCCGAGGCGGATATGGCGATCAGCACGGTGGTCGGGTTCGTGATCGGCATCGCCAGCAGCGAGGCCGCCTGGAACACGGCGCTCGCGCGCAGCGGCAAGACCGAGGAGCAGTGGCTGGCGGAGCTGCACCCGGCCGCCGCACAGGCCGTCAGCGGGCATCCGCGGTTGCAACGCCTGCTCGAGAACACCGAGCCGCGGGACAAGTTCACGTACGGCCTGGAGCGCGTGCTCGACGGCGTCGAGGCCCGGCTCGGTCAGCTGTAGAGCGGGCCCTGGGCGAGGTCCGCGCCCGCGTTGCGCCACCACTCCGCCTGCTCGTCGCTGGTGACACCGTCCACAATGACCTGTGCGCCGGACAGGTGCACCAGGGAGGACAGGTCCAGCAACGCATGCGTGACCGGCGAGCCCGGCTCGGGCTTGCGTTCGACCAGCCACCGCGCGACCCGCACCGCGTGCAGCGGCAGGTCCTCCAGGCACACCAGGTCCCCCGACATCCCGCCGAAGTCCCGGGCTACCGCACGGATCCCGTTCTCGGCCAACACTTTCAGGTTGTCCGTGGCGTTGTCATGGCCCATCAGCGCGCCGACCGGCATGCCCAGCCACAGACGTTCCGGCGCCACACCGGTTTCCTTGAGCACCCGGCCGACCTCGGCGACCAGGTCGGCATCCGCGGCCTGGCTGGCGGTGAGGTTCATGCTCAACGGGAGGTCCCGTTCCCACCGCAGCCGCTCACAAGCGTTGCGCAGCAACCAAGGCCCGAGCGCGAGGATGAGACCCGTCTCCTCGGCCAGCTCTAGGCACCGGTCCCCGCAGAGCAGGCCGTGCACCGGGTGGTCCCAGCGCAGGATCGCCTCGGTGCCGACGATCTCGTTGTCGGACAAGCGAACGACCGGCCGGTAGGCCACGGTCAGCTCGCCGCTCTCCCACGCGCCCGGCATCTCCGCGGCCAGGCTGAACGTCTCACGGTCGCGGGAATGCTGGTCCGGGTGGAACATCTCCCACTGCCGGCGGCCGTTGTTCTTGGCGCGCCGCAATGTCATGTCCGACGCGCGCAACAGGTCCACCGCGTCCATCCCGCGCGGCGGATGGTGCACGATGCCGATGCTGGCGGTCGCCGCGACGCCGTGGTCGTTGATGTAGACCGGCTCGGACAACTCCTCGTTGATCTTGGTGACCATGGCCACCGCGTCCGGCGCGGTCGCCGTGCTCTCCACCAGCACCGCGAACTCGTCGCCGTCGAACCGCGCCACCATGGCCTTCTCATCGACGAAGATGGCCTTCAGCTTCTCCGCCACCGACTTCAGCACCAGGTCGCCGACCTCGCGGCCGAGCCCGCCGGTGATCATCGAGAACGCGTCCAGGTCCAGGTGGTACAGGGTCACGCTGCCGGAGCGGCGCAGCGCGGTCTCCAGGTGCGTGGTGAAGAACTGCCGGTTGGGCAGGCCGGTCAGCACGTCGTGCAGGGCCTGGCGGCTCAGTTCGTTCTGCAGCAGCTTCAGTTCGGTGCTGTCCTCGACGATGGTGACGAAGTGCGAGTCGGTGCCGTCGTGCAGAACCGTCGCGGTGAGGGTGACCCGCGCGACCTCGCCGTCGCCGCGGATGAGCCGTTGCGCGTTGCGGAACCGCAGATGGTCGCCGTCGACCAGGCTCTGGTACGAGTCGCGCAGGTGCCGCTCCTCGTCCGGGTGCACCAGGTCGAAGATGGTCAGCGCGCCCAGTTCCTCCGGCGGGTAATCGATGATCTGCTCGAAAGCGGTGTTGGTGCGGACGAACTTCCCGTCCAGGCCGATGATCACGATCCCGCTCGACGAACAGGCGGCGACCTCCTCGAAAGTCGCCTCATTGATCCTTTTGCTGCCCTGCGTGTCCTGCACCGCGTTCACCAGGGCCAGGCGCAGTTCCTCCTGTTGCGTGAAGGTCACCGACCGCAATTGCTCCGCCGAGCTGGCCGCCAGCGCCCCGACCATCGCCACCACGCGGGTGGGCAGGTGTTTCACATTCGTGAGTTCGCGTACGGACATCACTTGGCCGAGCAGTTCGACGCTACATCGGATACTGTCCGCGCCCGAACAGTTCAGCTGTGTCAGTTTTGCCGTCACCTCAGCGGCGACGTCCGTGGTGAACGGCTCCGACCGCAGCGCCTGGATGACGTCGTCCAGCAGCGTCAGCAGGTGTTGCTCAAGCTCGTCCTGCGACAACGGCACATAGGTCGTCGCCGAGATCAGGTACGCCCATTTCCGGGCGAGCTTGTGCCGCTCTCGAATGCGGTCGCGTTCTGGGCCGTCCGGGAGCTGGGAGGTCCGCTCTCGCTGAGGCACCGAAAAAGCCTACCGAGGGTCGCCGGGGCTAGACCACCGCTTGGTCAAGCGTTCAATCGAATGGGCCAATCGGAGGATATATCAGTCACGCCTCGCGATGACCCAATGATCCACGGTAAGCATCGGCAAATGGAGTAGGCGGGTAAACCCTGGCTGTATTGGTACAGGCCGGTAGCAAATGTTTCACTCGTACCCCAGCGGTCACTGAGAGCAACTGGGGAAAGCATGACAAAAATGTTGCGGTTGAGCACGTTCAGTCGACTATTAGCGCAGCGGTGATGGCCGGCGCCCTCAAACCACGGTGGAATCCACAAGTGGTCGACGCGGTGCTGGCGGCGGCCTCGTTCGTCTTCACGGCGTTGGTCGGCCAGCGCACCTACTTCGACTGGCCCGCGTTCGACACCCCCGCGTACCTGTTGACCGCGGTGGTCAGCTTCCCGCTGGCGGTGCGCAGGCGCGCGCCGGTCACCGTGATGCTCGTCTGCTCCGCCGGGTACTCGCTCTACATCGCGGCCGGATACCAGCCCTCGTTCAACTTCTGGGGCCCGATCCTGGCGTTCTACACGGTTGCCGGGCTGCGGTCACCGAAGGTCGCGGCGGTGTGCGCTGTTCTGCTTGGCCTGCAGATGTTGTGGAGCGGGCTCGCCGTCAAACAGTTGTCGCTGTGGGTGTGCATCGGCCAGGGTGTGCTGATCCCATGCATCGCTTGGGCTTTCGGGGAGAACGTGCGCAAGCTGCACATCGCGACCGGCTTGCTGCGTGCGGAGCAACGGGAACGCGCCCGGTTGGCGGTCATGGAGGAGCGCACCCGGATGGCCCGGGAACTGCATGATGTCGTCGCGCATCATATGTCTGTGATCTCCGTGCAGGCCGGCCTCGCCGGGTATGTCTTCACGTCCGATCCTCCTACGGCCAGAACGGCTTTGGACACGATCGGCGACACCAGCCGTGAAGCGCTGGCCGAACTGCGGCGGCTGCTGTCGGTGCTGCGCCCGACTGAGGCAGACGAGTCCTTTGATCCCGCACCGGGTTTGGACGACCTGTCCGACCTGGCCGAACGGGCCGGCGCGGAGCTGGAGATCGTTGGTACACCAAGGCATCTGCCGTCCGGCCTGGAGCTGTGCGCGTACCGCGTGATCCAGGAGGCGCTGACCAACGCGATGAAGCACGCACAACCCGCGCGCGCCAAGGTGACTGTCGACTACCGGGCCACTTCGTTGGTGGTACAGGTGATCAATGACGGCCCAGTGGTAAACCGGAAGGTGGAGGCCTCCGGGCACGGCCTGATCGGGATGCGCGAACGCGCCAGGCTGTATCGCGGGACCGTGCATGCCGGATACCGCCCCGAAGGCGGTTTCGAGGTGGAGCTGATCCTGCCGATCGGGGAGCGGACATGATCAAGGTGATGGTGGTCGACGATCAGGCGCTCATCCGGGCCGGGCTCGGGGCGCTGCTGCGGGCGGCGCCCGGGATCGAGGTGGTCGGTGAGGCCGCGGACGGCGAGCACGCGGTCGCGCTGGCGGCGAGTACCCGCCCGGACGTGATCCTGATGGACATCCGGATGCCCGGGATGAGCGGAATCGTTGCCACCGAACGGATCCTGAAGGCCGACCCGAACCCGCGGGTGCTCGTGCTGACCACCTTCGACCTGGACGAGTACGTCTATGCGGCGCTTCGCGCCGGGGCGTGCGGGTTTCTGCTCAAGGACGCCCCGCCGGAGCGGCTTCTCGCCGCGGTGCAAGCGGTCTGCGCCGGTGACATGTTGTTCGCGCCGAGTGTGACACGGCGGCTGATCGAGGCCTACGTGCCGCGCTCGGACCACCCGGAGCTGGACGCGTTGACCCCGCGCGAGGTGGAAGTGTTGCGGCTGGTGGGTTCCGGCATGGCGAACGGGGACATAGCGCGGCGCCTCGTGGTGAGCGAGGCGACCGTCAAGACGCACCTGAACCGCACGATGACGAAGCTCGACCTGACCAGCCGCGCGCAAGCCGTTGTGGTGGCTTACGAAACGGGCCTTGTCGTACCCGGCCGCGCCGCCTCGTGACGAGACGGCGCGGCCGGGTTCGCCCCTCCCTCAGGCGTTCGCGAGTTCCAGCTCCCGCTGCTGGGCGGCGATGGCCTTGTTCTCCTTGCGCAGCGCGGCAAGCCCGGACACCGCGACCAGCAGGCCGATCACCGCGATCCCGGCGACCACTGCCAGGCCGGGGAAGTAGCTGGCCAGCAGCTCGTTCGGGGTGACCTGGCCGGCGGTCTCGTTGGCGGACACCACGGCGGTGACCACCGCGAGCCCGACCGCGCCACCGACCTGCATGAAGGTGTTCAGCAGACCGGACGCCAGACCCTGTTCCTCGTTGGCCACACCGGACGTGGCCTGGATGTTCAGCGAGGTGAAGGTCAGCGCGACGGCGATGCCGATCAGGATCATGCCGGGCAGGATCACCCCGGCCAGGTTCGGCGTGACGTCCAGGCCGAGGAAGAACGCGTACCCCGCGACCAGGGTCACCATCCCGACCCCGATCAGCCGTGCGGTGCCGAACCGTTCGACAACCGCGGCCATCTTGGTCGAGCTGGCGGCGACGATCACCGCGGCAGGCAGGAACGCCAGCGCCGTCTCCAGCGAGGACCAGCCCAGCAATCGCTGCATGTACTGCATCACAACGAACTGGAAGCCGACGTACGAGCCGAAGAACACCATGGCACCGATGTTCGCCCGGACCAGCGAGCCGGACCGCAGGATTCCCAGGCGCACCAACGGGTGGCTGCTGTGCCGTTCGATCAGGACGAACGCGCCCAGCAGGGCGAGCACGACCACGAACGAACCGATGGTCATGGGCGAGGCCCAGCCCTGTTCCGGCGCCTGCACGATCGTGTACACGAGCAGCAGCATCGCCGCGGTGGACGTGATCGCGCCGCCCAGGTCGTAGCCCTGGCCGTTGCGCTCGGGTCGCCCATCATTGGGCACGAACTTCAGCGCGGCGAACAGCACGAGCGCGGCGACCGGGCCGGGCAGCAGCAGCGGCCAGCGCCAGCCGACCTCGGTGAGCAGGCCGGACAGCACCAGGCCGAGCGAGAAGCCGGACGCTCCCGTGACGGCGAAGATGCTCAGCGCCTTGTTGCGCGCCGGGCCCTCCTGGAACGTCGTGGTGATGATGGACAGGGCAGCCGGCGCGGTGAACGCGGCGGCGACACCCTTGATGAAGCGGGCGGCGATGAGCAGCTCCGGCGAGCTGACCAGCCCGCCGAGCAGCGAGCCCACGGCGAACACCGCGAGCGCGGTGAGCAGCACGCGGCGGCGGCCCAGCAGGTCGGCCGCGCGGCCGCCGAGCAGCAGCAGGCCGCCGTAGCCGAGCACGTAGCCGGAAACCACCCACTGCAGGGCGGAAGTCGTCATGTTGAGGTCGGTACGGATGGACGGCAGTGCGACGCCGACCATGGAGATGTCGAGGGCGTCCAGGAACAACGCGCCACAGAGCACCACCAATGTGCCCCACAACCGGGGTCCCCAGCGCACATCCGAGGTGGAAGAAGTAGTGGATGACTCGATCACGGCGATGACGATATACATGCATGTGCAACCGATGCAAGTGCATTTAATGCGTTGGCACAAGATGCACGCGCAGTGGTAGGATGCGAGCCATGGTCGCCGATGACGCCGCCCGCAACCTGGTCTGCGAATGGCGGAGCATGCTATCCCTGCACGCCAGGACGTGGTCCACACTGGAGCGTGAGCTCAACGAGCGGCATGGCCTGGGCGCCAGCGAGTTCGAGGTGCTGGACCGCCTGATCGAGAGCCTCCACCCCGACTGCCGGGTGCAGGAGCTGGCCGAAGGCATCCACCTGAGCCAGAGCGCCTTGTCGCGCCTGATCGCCCGCCTCGAACGTGAGGGCTTGGTCACCCGCAAAATGTGCGCCGAAGACCGCCGCGGGATCTACGTCACACCCACGGACGAGGGCCGCGCCAAGCACGCTGAGGCGGTGGCCACACACCGAGAGGTCTTGGAGTCAGTCTTCGCTGACGGTCGGTTGCAGACCACCTGACCTCGGGGTCGTGACCTCGGGAGGGCGGTCCTTGGCGAAGGCCGCACCGACGAAGTCCGTGGCGGTCAACCCTTTGGCCTGAAAGAAGTTCGCGGAGTTCTCGAAGACAGCGAACTGGAAGAGCGGCTGGAGACCATACTTGGGGCGCACGAAGGTGCTCCTGTAGGCATGGCAGAACTGGGTCCTTTGGAAGTCGGCCGGGCCGCGGAAGGCGGCCGCTTGGAAGCCGACCTCGTGGACGAACTTGGTCCCCTCGAAGCTGGTGCTCCCCTCGAAGATCGCGGATTCGAAGCGAGCGTAGAAGAATTCGCAGTCCTCGAGGGCGAAGTTGACCAGAACCGCGCCGGTGAGGTCGATGTCGTGCGGTCCCCAGTAGTCGGGGTTGCTCTGGAACGACCGTGGAGTGAGGTGCCGAGTGAGCAGACGCTGAGCGGTGAGCCGGACCTCCAGCTCCTCCCGGCGTTCCTTGGACTCTGACAGGTCGAAGGGCATCCGGAGATAGGCGCAGAGGACATTGACGATCGTCTGGCGCTGGCTGGGGTTGTTGTCCGCCACTCGTTCCAGTGCGTACAGGCCGCCGAGGCGGACCGGCGCCTTGTCGGAACCGAGCTGTTCGACGGCCTTCGTGTACAGCTCAGTCACACGCTTCTCAGCGGCATCCAGCTCGGTCGCGATCGAGGTGATCTCCTGGTGCCATTGGCGGCGGACCGCCAACAGCAGCGCGAAGACGCCACCAGTCCCGGCGCCGATGCTCAACCCGGTCTTGATCGCTTCCACCCGGGCCGCAGCCGGGTCCTTCGCCTGATCTGCCTCGTTCAGCAGCCATGAGGTCGCGATCCACGCGACCGCGACCACCACGGCCACCGCCAGTACGACCAGCCACCAGTTCAGCGGCTGACGAGCCTTCGTCACGCCCAGCTTTCGCCGACCACGTCCCATGCATGCACAGTCGTTTGCCGGACGGGACTCGTCACACTGCAGCCACGAGTCTCACCCGAAAAGGTCCTTCAAGGACCTGGGTTCGCGGCGCTCTTGGCTGTTCGTCGTGTGGCGGGTGATGGAGGACTGGCGGTAGACCTCGCGGCGGACTTCCATGATCTCGCCGAGCGGCTTGTGCTCTTCGCGGGAACGCCAGGGGGTGATCGAGACCGCTTCGGCGATCTTCAGGTTCTCGTCCGACGCGATGTCCTGTTGGGGGATGTCGATCGTCGCCACGGTCACGAACGGGGACTGGTGTTCCTGCCATTCGCGGGAGGTGTTGTCCACCGGCATGGTCTTGAGGTCCTTGGACAGCTGGACCTGGATGGCGTACTGGTGGTCGCGCTCGCACGCCTCCGCGATCAGCTTGGTGCGGTGGGCTTCTGGGGTCGTAAGGAAGTTGACGTCGTCGTTCGTGCCTTCGGTCAACGGCTTCGTGCGGATCTTGGCGATGTAGTCACCGTGCCGGACCGCGGCCATGCTCCAGTATGAATAGGACAGCAGATTCCTCGGCTGGATCGACGTGAACGACAGGATCGACAGCAGCTCGTCCCACAACCACTTGTCCGGCGTCAGCTCACCGGCGTTGGTCAGGAAGTCGTGCAGCCACTTGTACCTGGTCTCCTCGGCGAACAACGCGTCCGGCAGCGCGGCGAACAGCGGTTCGATGAACGTGTAGTCGTGCACCGTGCTGCAGAAGAACGTGGGGTTGTTGATCAGGTTGTAGTCGAACGTGGTCGCGTCCGCCTCGTCGTCGAGCAGCGACTCCCCCGGCACGCCGATCATCTTGATGCCCATGCCGCACGCCGGTCCGAGCATCGCGTCCGGCCGCACGTGGCCCATCCCGTTCGAGTACCGGATCACGGCCTCGTATGTGGCAGGGGTGGCGTAGATCCCTTGCGCGTACTCGGCCGGCAGGTCCGGCGGCACGGTAACGCCGGCACGCAACAACCCATACGTCTTCGCGTGCGCCGATCGGACCGCATAGCCACCCGGCTCGTGCTGCGGCGAGGCCTTCGTCCGCTGCACGATCGCCTCGATGATCTCCGCCAGCTCCGCGTCGAAGTCCGGCCGGACCGGGGGCACATAGTCTTCGTATTTCACAAAGGACACAAGGACTCCTGGTGTGGTGGGCATGGCGGCACCGTCCACAGTAGCGCAAACGACACTAGGGAAACGTCCCGTAAAGAATGTGTAGAATATTCGGGTCCATTAAGCTCGGCCACATGAGCAAGCGCTTAGTCAGCCTCGGCGACTCGTTCACCGAGGGGGTCGGCGACGACGACCCCACGTTCCCCAACGGCGTCCGCGGCTGGGCGGACCGCTCAGCGGAGCAGCTGGCCGTACACACCCCGACGTTGCTGTACGCCAATCTAGCGGTCCGCGGCAAGCTGATGAGGCAAGTTCTCGCCGAACAGGTCGACCCCGCGCTCGCCCTCGAACCCACCCTGGTGACCATCTACGCCGGCGGCAACGACCTGATGCGCCCCTCCGTCGACATCGACGCGATGATGGCGGACTACGAGCAGGCCATCGACCGGTTCCTCGAGATCGGCGCACACGTCATCGTGTTCACGGGAGTGGACGGCGTCTCCGACCCCGTGTTCCGCAAGATGCGCGGCCGGGTGGCGATCTACAACGAGCACGTCCGCGTCATGGCCACCCGCAAAGGCCTCGGCGTCGTCGACCTCTGGTCGATGCGCCAGCTACGCGACCGCCGGATGTGGGCACCCGACCGCCTGCACCTCAACCCCTTGGGACACAACGAAGTCACCATCGAACTGCTGAACCTCCTCGACATCCCGCACAACCTCGAACGCACCACCCTCCCACCACCACCCCCGAAGACCCCCAGAGAGAGCCGCGCGGAGAACCTCCAGTGGAGCCGCGAATACGCCTGGCCATGGATCCAGCGCAGGCTCAAGGGCGAGTCCTCCGGTGACCGGATCAACCCGAAACGCCCCACCCTGACGGAATTCCACAGCAACAACAACAAAGACAACAAGAACAACCTCAACGCCTGACCACCGCCCCACAACCAGCACCCCCTAGGCTCAGGCCGTTCGGTCGACACCGAAGGTCCGCAAAAGCCGGACCGCATCGCGGGGATGCCAGGCCTGGAGCCCACAAGCTCCAGGCCACCCCGCCCACCAAACCGGCGCACTCGCGCGCAAGCGCACCAGACCCCGGCCTCGTGCTCTCTCCCTCCGGTATGGCCTGGGCGAAGCCTCATCACAGGTGTCAAGGGGGATCCGCCACCCCAAAACAACACCGCTGGAAGCCACACGGATCCCCCTTGACACCTGTGATTACCTCCGGCAGGCCATACCGGAGGGAGAGAGCACGCAACCACCCCACAGACCCCCGGCGAAGCCGGGGGCACCCCGGCACCCCCTCTGGGTGGTCTGCCCGTCCGGCGAGGACACCCACCCAAGAGACAACACCCCAAGACACAACACCCCAAGAGTCCGTTTCCTCCCCCAAACGACGGAAAATTTCATCAAGCGTTGAGTTTTCGTGTTAACCTCTGGTTCATGACTTGGACGCTTGGGTTCGCGGAGATCGACGGCGAGATGCTCGCCGCAGTTGGTGGTAAGGGCGCCAACCTGGGCGTCCTCACAAAGGCCGGCCTGCCGGTCCCACCTGGCTTCTGCATCACCACGGACGCCTACAGACGGGTAGCGGGCACCGACCACACCAAGGCACGCGACCGCCTCCTCAACGCGGACATCCCCGCCGAGATCGCCGAAGAGATCACCAACGCCTACGAAGCTCTCGGCGAGAACACCCCCGTGGCGGTGCGATCCTCAGCCACCGCCGAGGACCTGCCGTTCGCCAGCTTCGCCGGCCAGCAGGACACCTACC
>CBIMJO010000075.1:0-14471 GCA_966244135.1 uncultured Actinocrispum sp.
GCACGATCCGTTTCTTGCCGTGGCTGGTCACCTCCACCGAGCCGACCAGGGCTGTTCCGCTCCCGGTGGCCGCGAGTGCCGGTGCCGCCTGGGTCAACAGGACGGCAGCCGCCAGCACAACAGCGATCCGCCTCTTCATGGACCCATGATCAGCGGAAACGGTGTCACGGACGACCCCGCGAGCGCGGAACCACACGATTCAGCGACCCCGGAACTGTCGCGATCACCACAGGTCATCACCGGTGCGGCCGCACTAGCCTGCAGACGCAGGATGATCCTCTGGGAGGTTTGACCGTGTCCGTTGTCCCCGTTTCCCGTCCGGCCGTGCTCGCCGACCTGGTGCCCGGCGCGCTGGTCCGGGACGCCGCGCTGGTGGTCGGCGGTGCCGTGCTCACCGGCCTGGCCGCGCAGGTGGTCGTTCCGGTGCCGGGCAGCCCGGTGCCGATCACCGGCCAGACGTTCGGCGCGTTGCTGGTCGGCGCCGGGCTGGGCTGGCGGCGCGGTGCGGCGTCGATGCTGCTGTACCTGGTCGCCGGGATGGCCGGTGTGCCGTGGTTCCAGGACGGCAAGTCCGGCTGGCTCGGCGTGACCGGCGGTTACCTGGTCGGGTTCGCGGTCGCGGCGACGCTCGTCGGCCTGCTGGCCGCCCATGGTGGCGACCGCACGCCGTTGCGCACGATCGCCACCATGGTGCTGGGCAACCTAGTGATCTACGCGATCGGCGTCCCGTGGCTGATGGCCGCCACCGGCATGGACCTCGCCACCGCACTGGACCGTGGCGTACTGCCGTTCCTGCTCGGCGACGGCATCAAGATCCTGCTCGCCGCCGGCCTGCTGCCCGGTGCTTGGGCCCTGGCGAACCGGGTCGCGCGATAGCACCACCCCGCCGATGATCAGCACTGCTCCGGCCGCGGTGGTCCAGCCGACGGGTTCGGCCAGGAACACCGCGCCGAGCAGCGTTGAGAACAGCGGCGTGATGTAGGTGACGGTCGACGCCACCGTCGAGCCCGCGTGCCGGATGACGGTGAAGTTCAATCGGTACGCCAGCCCCGTTCCCAACGCGCCCAACGTGATCAGAGCCGCGACCGCGCCCCAGCCCGGCCACACCACAGGGCCACCGAGGAACGGCATCACAACCCCAAGCTGCACCACACCCCACGTCACCTGAGCTGTGGCCATGACCGTCGCCGACTCGGGCCGCCCGGTGAGAAACCGCCGTGTGTAGGCGAACGAGGCGCCGTAGCACGTAGTCGCGCCCAGGCAGGCCAACGTGCCCACGAACGGCCCGGCGTCGATTCCGTTCCACACACCGAGCACGACCAGCACGCCGACGAACCCGACGGCCATCCCGCCCAGCCGTCGCGCGGAAGGCCGCTCGGACGGCAGGATCATCAGCACGAACGCCAACGTGGCCAACGGCACGGTCCCGTTCCACACACCCGCGAGCACCGAGCTGATCCGCGTCTCGCCGAACGCGAACAACGGGAACGGGATGCTGTTCAACAGCAACGCCACCACGAAGGTGTGCCCCCACACCGCGCGGGACCGCGGCATCCGTTCCCGGCTCACCAGAACCATCACCCACAAAGCCAAAGCGCCGAACACGCACCGCGCGAGCGCGACCCACATCGGCGGAACCCCGGCGGTCACAGCGATCTTGATGAGCAGGAACGTCGATCCCCAGATCGTGGACAACAGCAGGAACGACGGCACCCAACGCTGGCTCATTGCTCTGACCTTTCCGGACCCCGGCCGCCAGGTCCGGCGGCTTTCGGACGTCAGGCTCGCCCGCTGAGGCATAATGAGTCCAACAAGTGGCACACGGATGACCATGAGAGTTGCTCATAACGATCAACCTGGCTCAGCTGCGAGCCTTCCTCGCTGTGGTCGACGAAGGCGGGTTCGGCGCGGCCGCCCCGGCCCTCGGCATCAGCCAGTCCGCGGTCTCCCACGCGGTCGCCGCCCTGGAGAAGGCCGTGGGCGGGCCGGTCCTGCATCGCGCCAAACAGCCACAGCTGACCACGCTCGGCGGCCGCATCGTCGAACACGCCCGGGCCGCGATCGCGGCGACCTCGGCCATCACCGATCTCGCCGCCGAGCACGCCGACAAGCCGAGCGGGACGATCCGGCTGGCCGCCCCGGCGACTGTCTGCCAAGGCCTGTTGCCGGACCTGCTGGCCCGGTGGCGGTCGGAGTTCCCGGCCGTCAAGGTGCGCGTCTTCGAGGGCGAGGACAGCGAGATCAAGGAGTGGCTGGCCGAGCGCACCATCGACCTGGCCGTGCTGGTCAACCCGGAGCAGCACCACGACGGCGTCCAGATCGGCGCGGACGCCTTCTACGCCTTGGTCCGCCGCGACCATCCGCTGGCGGGCCAGGAGATCATCGACGTCACCGACCTGGACGACGACCCGTTCCTGATGTCCGACGGCGGCTGCGAACGGTTCATCCGGGACATCTACCGGCAGGCCGGGCACCAGCTGCGGCCCACGCACCGGGTCCGGGAGAACGGCACGCTGATCGCGATGGTCCGGGCCGGTGTCGGCGTGTCGGTGGTGCCGGGCCTGATGGCCGGCTCGATCGACCACCGGCTGGTGCTGATCCCGTTGCGGCAGCACAGAAAGCGCCGCCTGGTGCTGACCGGGCCGGATACCGGTACATGGCACCCCGCGGTGACCGCACTGGTGGATGGTCTCAAGAGTGACAGTGCGGCCGGGTAGGTTCAGGCGGTGCCCGAACTGCCCCCGATGAAGGACCTCCTGGCGACCGCTGTCGAGTCGGTCGGCGGCACCGAGCGGCCCGGCCAGCTCACCATGGCCGAGGCCGTGCAGAAGGCCATCCGGACCGGCTCGCACCTGGCCGTGCAGGCCGGCACCGGGACCGGGAAGTCGTTGGCGTACCTCGTTCCCGCGGTCCGGCACGCGGTCGAGAGGGGCAAGTGCGTCGTGGTGTCCACCGCGACCATCGCGCTGCAGCGCCAGCTCGTCGACCGCGACCTGCCCCGGCTGGCCAAGTCGCTCAAGGGCGCGCTCGGCCGGGAGCCCACGTTCGCGATCCTCAAGGGCCGCCGCAACTACCTGTGCCTGCACCGGCTGGACTCGGGCGCGCCGGACGAGCCCGACGACGACATGCTGTTCGACCCGTTCGCGGTGTCCGCGTTGGGGCGCAACGTCAAACGCCTCTTCGACTGGTCCTCGGAGACCGAGACGGGTGACCGCGACGAGCTCAACCCGGGTGTGCCGGACCAGGCGTGGCGCCAGGTGTCGGTCACCGCGAAGGAGTGCCTCGGCAAGGACAAGTGCCCGTTCGGCACCGACTGCTACGCCGAGCTGGCCCGCGCCGAGGCGGGCCGCGCGGACATCGTGGTCACCAACCACGCCCTGCTGGCCATCGACGCGTTGCAGGGCTACCAGGTGCTGCCCGAACACGACGTGGTGATCATCGACGAGGCGCACGAGCTGGTCGACCGGGTCACGTCGGTGGCCACCTCGGAGCTGACCGGCGGCATGGTGTCCGCGGCGGTGAAGCGCTGCGGCCGGCAGCTCGCCGAGGACATCGTCGACCGGCTGGAGGAGGCCGCCGAGGGCATCCGGGAGATCTTCGACGACCTGCCGCAGGGCCGCCTGGACCAGCTGCCGCGCCCGCTGGAGGCCGTGCTCAAGGTGACCAGGGACGCGGCGCACAACTGCATCACCGCGCTCGGGCCGGACCGCTCCACGAAGGACGTCGACTCGACGACCGCGCGGCGGCAGGCGCTGGCGCTGCTGGAGGAGATCCACGACACCTCGGTGCGCATGCTGGAGGCGTTCGACCATCAGGACAGGGACGTGGTCTGGCTGAGCGCCGACGTGATCAACGGCAACCCGCGGCCGCCCGTCCTGCGCGTCGCGCCCCTGGGCGTCGCCGGGCTGTTGCGGGAGCGGCTGTTCGCGGAGTGCACGACCATCCTGACCTCGGCGACCCTGACCCTGGGCGGCTCGTTCGACGCGCTGGCCCGGCAGTGGGGCCTGCCGGTCGAGGCCGCGCCCGCGCAGAAGGCCGCCGGGACGGCGACCGACATCGCGCCGCCCGCCGACGACGACGTGCCGAGCTGGGACGGCATCGACGTCGGGTCGCCGTTCAGCCATGAGAAGAGCGGCATCCTGTACGTCGCCCGCCACCTGCCGCCACCCGGCCGCGACGGGCTCACCCCGGCGTTCCTGGACGAGCTCGAGGGTCTGATCAACGCCGCCGGTGGGCGCACGCTCGGCCTGTTCTCGTCGATGCGCGCGGCCAAACAGGCCACCGAGGCGCTGCGGGACCGGATCGAGCACCCGATCCTCTGCCAGGGGGAGGACTCGACATCGCTACTGGTCAGTAAGTTCGCCGAGGACGAGGCAACTTGTCTTTTCGGAACGCTGTCGCTGTGGCAGGGCGTGGATGTCCCAGGGCCGTCTTTGCAACTGGTTGTTGTAGACAGGATCCCGTTCCCGCGGCCCGATGACCCGCTCGCGTCGGCCCGCCAGCGCGCCATCGAGTCGCGCGGCGGAAACGGTTTCCTGACCGTCGCAGCGACGCACGCTGCGCTTTTGCTCGCTCAGGGTGCCGGGCGCCTGCTCCGTTCGAATGACGATCGGGGTGTCGTGGCCATACTTGACTCCCGGTTGGTTACTGCCCGGTATGGTGGCTTCCTGCGCGCATCGCTGCCGCCGTTCTGGACCACTTACGACCCTGGCGTCGTACGTGGTGCTTTGGCCAGGCTAAATAAATGAACCGGAGTCCCCGTGCCGTCCGTACCTCCCTGTGGAGGGCAAGACGAGGCACGAGGAGGCTTTCGCTATGGGGACGCATCGGGGCCAGGCGCCACGCCCGGTCAACCGTAAGATCCTCCTTGGCCTGGTCATCGGGGTGACCGTGGCCGCCTCCGTGACCGCGATGGCCTCCACCGGCCGCGGTCCCGTCGACCAGCAGACCGTCGAGGTCGGCTCGGCGTCGGCGCTGGACACGAACTTCAAGCGGGACGAGCGGCTGACCGCCCAGCAGGCCAAGGCGCGGGCGGTCGAAGACGCCAAGATCAGCCGCACGGTGCAGGACCTGAGCAAGAAGCTCGGCGAGAGCTACGCGGGCGCCTGGCTGAACAGCACCGAGCACAAGCTCATGGTGGGCGTGACCGACCGGACGCAGCTCGAGGTGATCAAAGCAGCGGGCGCCGAGCCGCGGATGATGCGCAACAGTCTGACAACGTTGACCAACGCCAAGTCCAAGATCGACCGGTCCGGCCGCGCGATCCCCTCCTCGGTGGTGTCCTGGTACGTCGACCCGCCGACCAACAGCGTGGTCGTCGAGGCCAAGAAGGACCCGGCGGCGGACGACTTCATCGACCGGATGAAGGCCGGCACCGGCGACATGATGCGGGTCGAGTGGCTGCAGCGCGGCGCGCAGACCTTCGCCGACGTCGTCGGCGGGCGCGGGTTCACCATCGGCGACGCCCGCTGCTCGATCGGGTTCTCCGCCACGGGCCAGAACGGCACCAAGCACATCCTCACGGCGGGCCACTGCACCAAGGACGGCGACATCGCCCTGGCCGACGGCCTCGAGCTGGGCCGCGTCAGCGGCTCCGCGTTCAACACCGACGGCGACTTCGCCCTGATCGACATCACCGACCCCAGCGCGACGACCTCGGCGTTCGTCGACACCAGGGACGGCGGCCCGGTCACCGTCACGGGCACCGAACCAGCCGCCCTCGGCGCGTCGATCTGCCGCTCCGGCAGCACCACCGGCTTCGCGTGCGGCGAGGTCATCGCCCTCGACGAGACCGTGAACTACGGCGACGGCAACATCGTCCGCGGCCTCACCCGCACCTCGGTGTGCGCCGAGCCCGGCGACTCCGGCGGCTCGGTGATCAGCGGCACGCAGGCCCAGGGCGTCATCTCCGGCGGCATCGGCGACTGCGGCTCAGCCGGCGTGACCTTCTTCCAGCCCATCGTCGAAGCGGCCACCAAACTCGGCGTCACCCTGGTGACGCTCTGAACTCCAAACCCCACGGAGATACCCCACCCTCCCGGGGGCGGCCCCAGTTCCATTCTATCGAGGGAATGGGGCCGGGAGTGGGTTCGCGGGCGGGCTGGGGACAACTGGGAGGGGGTGGATAAGTCCTTAGCCGACGTGGGGTTCGCCGATGAGGTCGGCGCCGGCGTCGCGGAGTTGGTCGAGGGCAGACTCCACTGTGGACGGTGTGACGCCCGCGGTGAGGTTGAGCAGGACCCGGGTCGACAGGCCGGCCTGCGTCGCGTCCAGAGCGGTGGCGCGAACGCAGTGATCCGTGGCGATCCCGACGACGTCGACCTCCGTGATGTCCCGCGCCCGCAGCCAGTCGACCAGCGAGCTGCCATCCCCGGCGGACCCCTCGAACCCGGAGTACGCCGCCGCGTGGGCGCCCTTGGAGAACACCGCCTGGATTCCCGTCACGTCCAGCTCCGGGTGGAACGACGCTCCCGGCGTGCCCGCCACGCAGTGCACCGGCCAGGTGTTCACGTAGTCCGGTGTCTCGCTGAAGTGGCTGCCGGGGTCGATGTGGTAGTCGCGGGTGGCGACGACCGCGTCGTAGGGGGTCGCCTTGATGTGGTCGCTGATCGCCGCGGCCACCGCGGCGCCGCCCGTCACCGGGAGCGAGCCGCCCTCACAGAAGTCGTTCTGTACGTCCACCACGATCAGCGCGCGTGCCATCAGGACTCCTCTAGTCGACAAAGACAGTGGGGATCGCCGGTTCGCCGTGCGACAGCTTCAAGCCCTCCCAGGGCAGGCTCACCAGCCCTCGCTTCACCCGCTTGCGGCACTGCTCCAGGGTGGGCGGGTCGGCCACCGGCTGTCCACCGCGCAGGAACGGCACTTGCAGATCGCGGTCGTTGTCGCTCATCTGCGGCCACTGCTTGTCCGGCTGGTACACGACCTCTTCCAGCGCGGTGCCGGTCGGCTTGTGCCGCCGCATCGCGCCCTTGCGCCCGCCGCGGGACTCCTTGTGGGAACTGCGTTTCGCCACCGGCCGGCCGGCCACCTCGACCAGCTTGTACACCATCCCGGCGGTGGGTGCACCCGATCCGGTGACGAGCGATGTCCCCACGCCATAGGCGTCCACCGGCTCGGCGCGCAGCGCGGCGATCGCGTACTCGTCCAGGTCGCCGGAGACCACGATCCGGGTGTCCTTGGCGCCCAACGAGTCCAGCTGTTCACGTGCGTGCCGGGCGAGCACGCCCACGTCACCCGAGTCGATCCGGATCGCCCCCAGCGTGGGCCCCGCGACCTCGATGGCCGTGTTGATCCCGTTGGTGATGTCGTAGGTGTCCACCAGCAAGGTGGTGCCCACGCCGAGCGCGTCGATCTGCGCCTGGAACGCCGCCCGCTCGTCGTCGTGCAGCAACGTGAACGCGTGGGCGCACGTGCCCGCGGTGGGGATGTTGTAGGTCCGGCCCGCCTCGAGGTTCGAGGTCGTGGCGAACCCGGCGATGTAGGCCGCGCGGGCGCTGTCGACAGCCGCGCACTCGTGCGTCCGGCGCGAGCCCATCTCGATGATCGGCCGGCCGTTGGCCGCGCTCACCATCCGGGCCGCGGCCGACAGGATCGCGCTGTCGTGGTTCAGGATCGACAGCACGACCGTCTCCAGGACCACCGCCTGAGCGAACGTGCCGCGCACGGTCAGGATCGGCGACCCCGGGAAGTACAGCTCGCCCTCGGGGTAGCCGTCGACGTCCCCGGTGAACTTGTACGACGCCAGCCAGTCCAAAGTGGCCCGGTCGACCACGTCCGACTCGCTCAGCCGGGCCAGCTCGGCCTCGCCGAACCGGAACCGCGCGATCGTGTCCAGCACCCGCTGCGTGCCGCCGACCAGGCCGTACCGCCGGCCGTCGGGCAGCCGCCGGGCGAACACCTCGAAGACACAGGGCCGCTCCGCCGTGCCGTCGGCGAGCGCCCCGGCCAGCATCGTCAGCTCGTAGTGGTCGGTGAGCAGCGCCGTGCTCGCACCGCGTTCGTTCATGAGAGGGGAGCCTATGTCGCGGCGTCAAAGGTCGATCACCCGCCTGGCGGGGAGCATGCCACCATTGACGTATGACCACGCCAGTCGAGCTGGGGAGCACACACGGGGCCGAGCTGGGTGCTGAGGACAAGCCGTGGCAGACGATCGTCTGGAACGACCCGGTCAACCTGATGTCCTATGTCACCTACGTGTTCCAGAAGCTCTTCGGCTACTCCCGCGACAAAGCCACCAAGCTCATGCTCGACGTGCACCACAAGGGCAAGGCCGTGGTGTCCTCTGGGGACAAGGACAAGGTGGAGGCGGACGTCGCCCGCCTGCACGCGGCCGGCCTGTGGGCCACGATGGAGCGCGACTCTTGAACCCATGGCGCCGTGAGGGCGACCTGATCGTCACCGAGATGGAGCGGCAGGAGGCCGCCGTCCTGCGGGCGATGGTCAGCCAGGTCAACGACATGCTGCTGGCGCGGTCGGACGAGGCGCCGCAGGACGAGCTGGCCGAGCTGACCGGGATCCGCACCGGCCCGTCGACCTCCCCGGACGACCCGATCCTGTCCCGCCTGCTGCCGGACTTCCACCGGCTCGACGACGACAACCCGACCAAGGAGGCGCTGGACTCCGCGGCGGCGCTGCGGTCCCTGCACGAGCCGACGTTGCTGGAGCAGAAGACCGGCGTGGCGGCGATCGTGCTGGAGACGTGCCCGCCCGACGGCGGTCAGGTCCGGCTCGACATGGAACAGGCCGACGCGTGGTTGTCCGCGCTCAACGACGTCCGCCTGGCCCTGGGGACCGCGCTGGACGTCGACGACGACATGCCCGACGAGCTGCCGGACGACGACCCCCGCAGCGGCCACCTGCCCGTGTACCACTGGCTCACCCTCGTGCAGGAAGAGCTGGTGCACGCGTTGTCCACCGCATGATCACCGACGTCCCCGGGATCCTCGTCGGCCACCATTCGCAGTGGAACACCGGGACCACGGTCGTCCTGGCACCGCCAGGGACAGTGGGTGCCGTTGACTGCCGTGGTGGCGCGCCGGGCACGCGTGAGACCGACTCGCTATTGCCGGAGAACCTGGTCTCCCAGGTCGATGCCGTGTGCCTGACTGGTGGGAGCGCGTACGGGCTGGCCGCGGCCGACGGCGTGATGCGGTGGCTGGAGGAGCACAAACGCGGGCTCCCGGTGGGGGAACAGGACCACCAAGTCGTTCCGATCGTGCCCGCGGCCGTGCTGTTCGACCTGCCCGCCAACGAGTGGGGCCACCGGCCGACCGCCGACTTCGGTTACCTGGCCTGCGAAGCCGCCGACCGGGACGTGCCGCAAGGCAGCGTGGGCGCGGGTTCCGGGGCGCGGCTGGGCTCGTTGAAAGGCGGCCTCGGGACCGCGAGCACGACCGTCGGTGAGTACACCGTGGGCGCTCTGGTGGTCGCCAACGCCATCGGTGAGGCCGTGGACGCCCGGAGCGGTGTTCCGTTTGCGGCGGACTTCGAGGTCGACGGCGAATTCGGCCCCTGGCCCCACCGCCCCGCGGAACTGCCGAACATCCCGCGCCGCCGCCTGAACACCACCATCGGCGTGGTCGCCGTGGACGCCCGCCTGTCCAAGGCCGAAGCCCGCCGCCTCGCCGTCGCCGCCCACGACGGCCTTGCGCGCGCTGTCCGCCCCGCACACTCGATGTTCGACGGGGACACGATCTTCGCCCTCGCGGCCGGCGCCCGTGACCTGGCCGAACCCCGCCCGCAGACACTCGACACGCTGTGCACCGCGGCCGCGGACACCTTCGCCCGCGCGATGGTCCACGGCCTGCTCGCGGCGACGACGGCCGCGGGCCTGCCGTCCTACCGGGAGATCTGGCGGTGATGTCGTGATGTGGCGGATCGTCCTGTGGGACGACGACATGAACACGGGCGCGACCATGACGTTCGTGCTGCACCGGGTGGTCGGGCTGACACTGGGGCAGGCCGTGGACCTGACGCACGAGGTCGGCCGCGCCGGCTTCGCGCAGGTGCCGGTGATCGCCGACCGGCAGGAGACCGAGGTCGTCGCCGCCCGGATGCAGGTGTTCGGCCTTCGCGTGGAGGTGGCCCCGGCATGACGGACGTGCGGCACGCGTGGTCGGCGGGGTTCATGTACAACTCGCAGATCCGGCAGGCGATGGTGATCTTCGAGGCGAACCTGCGCGGCGAACAGGGACCCATGCAGGTGCGGCGGATCACCGGCGGCGGCCCGACGCTCGGCGGCGGCGACACGGTCACCCAGCTGTTCTCGCCGGTCTCGGCCGACGCCACCATCGCCGAGGAGTTCCGGCGGGCGCACAACCAGGGGATGCGCGCCGAGGTGCTGAGGTCGGTCCAGCACGCGCTGCGCATCTGGGGCCGCCTCGACGGCACGGCGCAGGAGGACTTCGACGCCCTGTTCGTCGCCCTGGCCCAGCTCGCGCGGTTCCTGCGGGCGCACCCCGGCGATCCGGCCATCCAGCGTGTGCTGAACGAATGCCTGACGCTGCAGGACGACATGTCCTCGGCGTGGCTGAGGCAGCAGCCAACCTGGCGGGAATAGTCCGGTGACGAGATCGAGGACCAGGGGATGTTCGACGCGGCCTTGGTCGCGATCGCGCACGGAATGAACACGGGGTGTGCGTGGTTCATCTCACGAGATGGGAGTGCCCCACCCAGCCCTTAGGATGGAGCCGTGTTGCAGATCCGCCGAGACCTCGTGGACGAGATCGTCGCCCACGCCAGGCGAGACCACCCGGACGAGGCGTGCGGTGTGATCGCCGGCCCGGAGGACACGCGGCTGCCCGAGCGGTTCGTGCCGATGACCAACGCGGCGCGCTCGCCGACGTTCTACCAGTTCGACTCGATGGAGCAGATCCGGCTCAAGCGGGAGATGGACGGCAACGGCGAGGAGCCGGTGGTGATCTACCACTCGCACACCGCGACCGAGGCCTACCCGTCGCGCACGGACATCCAGCTGGCCCAGGAGCCGGACGCGCACTACGTGCTGGTGTCCACGCGTCATCCCGACGAGATCGAGCTGCGGTCCTACCGCATCCTGGACGGTGTGGTGACCGAGGAGCCCGTCGAGGTCGTCGAGTCCTACCTGTTCTCGCACACCGGCGCGGACGACGTCCCCGACCGCGGCTGAGCGTTCCGTAGCACCGCAACGTTGTCATCACGGAGGTTTGCCATGGCTGTGACCGTTTCCATCCCCACCATCCTGCGCACGCACACCGGTGGCCAGAAGGCCGTCGAGGCGTCCGGCGCCACCGTCGCCGAGGTCATCGACGACCTGGAGGCCCGGCACGGCGGCCTGAAGACCCGCCTGGTCAAGGAGGGCTCGCTGCACCGGTTCGTCAACGTCTACGTCAACGACGAGGACGTGCGGTTCGCCGGCGGCCTGGAGGCCAAGGTGTCCGACGGCGACACGGTGACGATCCTGCCCGCGGTCGCCGGCGGCTGAGGCTCGTGGCCCGCTACGACTCGCTGCTGGACGCCCTCGGCGACACCCCGCTGGTTGGCCTGCCCCGGCTCTCGCCCGGTAACGGCGTGCGGCTGTGGGCCAAGCTGGAGGACCGCAACCCGACCGGGTCGGTCAAGGACCGGCCCGCGCTGAAGATGATCGAGGCGGCCGAGCGCGACGGCCGCCTCACCCCCGGCTGCACGATCCTGGAGCCGACCAGCGGCAACACCGGGATCGCGCTGGCCATGGCGGCCAAGCTCAAGGGCTACGGCCTGGTCTGCGTGATGCCGGAGAACACCTCCGAGGAACGCCGTCAGCTGCTGCAGGCCTACGGCGCCCGGATCGTGTTCTCCCCGGCCGCGGGCGGCTCGAACCAGGCCGTCGTGCGGGCCAAGGAGCTGGCCAAGCAGAACACCGACTGGGTGATGCTCTACCAGTACGGCAACGAGGACAACGTCCGCGCGCACTACGAGGGCACCGGCCCGGAGATCCTGCGGGACCTGCCGTCAGTGACGCACTTCGTGGCCGGCCTGGGCACCACGGGCACGCTCGTGGGCGTCGGCCGGTACCTGCGCGAGCACAAGCCGGGCGTGCAGATCATCGCGGCCGAGCCGCGGTACGGCGAGCTGGTCTACGGCCTGCGCAACCTCGACGAGGGGTTCGTGCCGGAGCTGTACGACCCGTCCGTGCTGACCGGGCGCTACTCGGTCGGCTCGTACGACGCCCTGCGGCGCACCCGGCAGCTGCTGGAGACCGAGGGCATCTTCGCGGGCATCTCGACCGGGGCGATCCTGCACGCGGCGCTGGCCGCGGCGGAGAAGGCGGCCACGAACGGCACCGAGGCCGACGTCGTGTTCATCGTGGCCGACGGCGGCTGGAAGTACCTGTCGACCGGCGCCTACAGCGGTTCCCTCGACGAGGCCGCCGAACGCCTCGACGGCCACCTCTGGGCCTGACTCCCTCGCGGGTGGGTCAGGGCCGGTCCTGACCCACTCACGACGGCGTTCTCAGCCCTGGAAGACCGTGCTGGGCAGGCCCACGCCGACGTCCGGCAGCACGAAGACCGACCCGGACAGCGGCTGCGTCTCCAGCTCCCGCTCCGACAGGCCCGTACGGGCCGTCGTGATATACAGGTCCGTCAGACCCGTGCCACCGAAGGCGCACGCTGTGGTGTGTGCCGCAGGGACCGTCACAGTGCGGTCCAGACGGCCGTCTGGCGTGTAGCGGCGCACCTGTCCGGCTCCCCACAAGGCGACCCACACACAGCCGTCAGCGTCCACGCAGAGGCCGTCTGGCGAGCCGTCGACATCCGCGAACAACCGCCGTGACGTGGGCTCCCCGCTGCCGAGGTCGTAGTCGAACACGTCGATGACGCCGGTGGGCGTGTCCGCGAAGTACATCAGCGTGTTGTCCGGGCTCCAGCCGATCCCGTTGCTGACGGTCGTCTTCTCCAGGATGACCTTCGCGTGGCCGTCCGGTTCGACCCGGGCCAGCCAGCCGCCGCCGTCCGCGGTGTCGTAGCGCATGGTGCCCGCCCACAGGCGCCCCGCGGCGTCCACAGCCGCGTCGTTGCCCCGGACCTCGTCACGTGCCCACCAGACGAGCCACTTCTGCTCACCCGACGGCTCGACGATGCCGATCCCGTCGCGCAGGTTGAGCACCAGCCCGCCGTTGGCCCGGGGTTTGGCGGCGCCGACGTGCTGCGGGGCGGGCGTGGTCTCGTTCACACCGGTCGACGGGTTCCACCGGTGCACCGCCGGGGCGAGGATGTCCACCCACAGCAGCGTGGACGTGCGCGCGTCCCAGGTCGGCCCCTCACCGAGCGAAGCTGTCGACTCGATCGCGACTTCGAAGGCATCAGTCACAGTGCCAATTCTCCTCGCTCCGCTCGGACGTCCTTGCCCGCCGGGTAGCCGGTCCAGGCGAGATGGTGTCACCCTGGCCGCTCTTTACCAAAGACCAGGGTTTTTCCCGATTCGACCGGGCCACGTGGCACGTAGCCTCGGTGTTGTGACCACTTTGCCTGCCAAGCCCGTCGAACCCGGCCCGGTGAACCGGGTGGTGCCGCCCAACCCGAAACAGGCGGCACTGGTGGTCGTGGGCTTCACCGCGCTGCTGTACCTGATCGAGCTGATCGACGTGGCGCTGCCGGTGCACCTCGACAGCTGGGGGATCCAGTCCCGCAGCTGGTCCGGCCTGGACGGGGTGATCTGGGCCCCGCTGCTGCACGCCGGCTGGGACCACCTGCTCAGCAACACGCTGCCGGTGCTGGTGTTCGGCTTCCTCGCCATGGCCGGCGGGCTGGGCCAGTGGATCGCGGTGACCGTGACGATCTGGCTGGTCAGCGGGCTCGGAGTGTGGCTGACCGGGCCGTCCGGCGCGACGACCGTCGGCGCGTCCGGGGTCGCGTTCGGCTGGCTGGCGTTCCTGCTGGTCCGGGGGATCTTCAACCGCAGTCTCAAGCAGCTCGCGGTGGCTGTCGTATTGTTCCTGTACTGGGGCAGCACCCTGCTGGGCGTGCTGCCGGGCAACCCGGGGATCTCCTGGCAGGGCCACCTGTTCGGAGCCCTCGCCGGTGTGCTCACCGCGTGGCTGACCGCGCGGGCGTCCAGGGACAAGAAACCGGCACCGACGATCACCACTCCGGAGCTGCCCGCTTGAGTTCCACCGACGCGCCGATCGGGATCTTCGACTCCGGGGTCGGCGGCCTCACCGTTGCCCGGGCCATCCGGGACCAGCTGCCCGGCGAACAACTCCGTTATGTCGGCGACACAGCGCGGTCGCCGTACGGCCCGCTGCCGATCGCGGAGATGCGGGCGCGGGCGCTGGAGGTCATGGACGAGCTCGCCGACAGCGGCGTGAAGATGCTCGTGATCGCTTGCAACACAGCGTCCGCGGCGGTTCTGCGGGACGCGCGGGAGCGCTATCCGATCCCGGTCGTGGAGGTCGTCCTGCCGGCCGTGCGGCGGGCCGTGGCGACCACCAGGAGCGGGCGCATCGGGGTCAT
>CBIMJO010000076.1:0-14467 GCA_966244135.1 uncultured Actinocrispum sp.
CTGCTCCTGGCAGGTGCGGTCGCGACGAGCGTGGGTGTGTCGTGGCGGCTGGAGATCCGGCGCCGTGCGCGCATCGCGAGTGGGGCGCACGCGATCAGGGCGTTGTGGACGCTGACGCGCAGCATCCCCGATCACCGGCTCGTGGTCGACCCGATCACCCGGCGAGTGTTCGGCGCGCACCGACGACCCGGGCTGAACACCCTGTTCGTGCTGCACTACCCAGAAAAACCAGACGTCGATGGCGACGTCCTGATCACCCACTACCTGGTGGGCGGGTTCGGCAGACCTCATTCGCCGCCGTTAGTGCGCCACGAGGAAATGATGTCCGACGACCCCACCACCCCGGCGCCCGCGAGGACGATGTCCAGGAGCGACGCGCGACGCCTGCTGAAGTCCAACGACGCGACCGGCGCTCACACCGTCGACACCGAGGAGATCCGCGCCCTGACCGCCGAACTGACACGCGCATTGGCCGACTGAACCCTCGCCAGCCCCACGCCACCACCCGCAGCGAGCTCAACCCGGATTTGAGGGACAGTGGCTGCGCCGCGGAGATGGTGGCCTCGTCCGGTCACGGGTCGACTGCTGTGTTCGACATGCTCATCCGGTTCACTCGACGCTTGGCATGGCGCTGACGGCCGACGTCAGGTCGCCCGCGTCGGCCGCCCGAGGGACCGAGGAATAGCCGTGGTTCGGGTTCGCGATTGACGGCCGAAATACGATGCTGAACCCGTTCGCGAATGTCTTCAATCAGCGGTACCGGCCGGGCGAGTTTGCCCTTCGTGCCATTTGTCGATCAGGCCCGCCCTGGCGACGGTGTGATCTGGCGCCGGATGGGGAAGTGTTGTTTCGAGGGTTCCCGTGATGCGGAGCAGGGCAGATCAGACCGCCCGGGTGCGGCGGCTTATGGGCACACGCCACGATTGTGTGGGTGACACGGGTGGTGGTTCGGTTTGGTTCCCGCCCCGCGGCAGTAGCGGCCTAGGGTTCCGTCTGAATAGGACGGTGTGGGGATGTTGAGCGGCGCCCGTGTTCCAGAGCGGATCCAGCGTCAGCGTCGGCATGGCCACGCGGTCTTATGTCCACAATGTACTCACCGCTGATGCGAGGCGATCACCGAGCCATCCGGTTCCGGCAGGCGGTCGCGCCCGCGACTACTGGATCATGCGCCCCACGTCACCTCTGTGTCCATAGTGGACCGGACAATCTGTTCCATGAAAGCCCCATTTCAGGTGTATTTTCGAGATTGGATGTCGACGAGCTGAATGGGGATCGGGCGATGACTGGGCAGGATGCTGATACACGTCTGGACTGCCAAGTGGAGCAGCGGGGGCACGCGATCGTCGTATCGGTGGCCGGGGCCGTCGACCTGACGACGCAAGGGATCTTCGCCGACGCGGTGGCCGAGGCGCTTCGGGGGCGGGCGGCGGTCGTGGTCATCGACTTGGCCGACGTCAAGTTCATGTCCTCCCCTGGTCTGGCCGTCCTTGTGGACGCGCATGAGAACGCGATGCGCGCCCACAAGGTTGTTCATGTCGCGATCGGGACTGGTGTTGTCAAGCGGTCGATCGATGTCACCGGGCTCGGTGAGATCCTGTCGCTGGTGCCTGATGTGCAGACGGCTTTGGAGCGTTAGGGCGCGATGATGTCGTTGTAGTCGAAGATGCCGAGGATGTCGCTGCCCTTCTGCTTGGAGTACAGGGACGCCTCCACCTCGACGACCCCGCGGAACACGCCGTTGTCGTCGATGACCTGCAGGCCCGCTTTGAGGTGACCCGCGCCGATGGTGCTGCCGCCGCCGATGCACTCGGCCGGGTCGACCTCGCCGTAGTTGTTGATCACCCTCGGCCCCTGGTACCACTTGGGCGTGGCGTGGATGGTGCTCATGCTCGCCGCCGTGGTGAACCCGCGCTGACTTCCCCAACCGAAGCCGTCGGTCGCGGTGGGATGGCTAGCCAGCTCGGCCCTGGTGATGCCGGTGTAGTTCGACAGGACCCAGCGCTCGGTCTGGCCACTGAGCGTCCAGGTGATCGACAGGTTGTGCCCGGAGATCGACCAGGTACCGAACAGCGCGCCCTCGAAGCCGTCGATGGTCCAGGCCCTTGCAGGAGTGCGCGCAGCCGCTGGTGGTGAACCCGCTCGGCGTGCGCGGATGCAGCGTCTGGGCGTTCCAGGCCAAGTAGTCCGCCCGGATCGTGTGGTCCGCCCGCAGACAGCGCCAGGATCGCGTTCAGAGGTCTGAACGACACCATGAGATTTCTCCCTCCATCTGGGAATGTTTCGCCCACAGCGGGTTGTTGGCCGGGGAAACTGTTGACACTGAGGCATTTGCCTGCGCCGGGTGGATCCTTGATCTGCCCCTGGCACGGGCCTAGCATCCAGAACTGGGCCGGGCCTGGGGGAAACGGGCCGGGACTGGGACTGTTCCTCTGACCAGTACTGGTGGTCGCCGTGTTACGTGTCTATTTCACTCCGGAGGACCTGGCGAGAACGCGAATCAGCCAGGCACCGCAACCGATGTGGGAGCTGGTGCTGAGCCTGCACCGGCTGCGGCGGCGGGATGATGGGATGGTGTTCGACGAGTGGCGCCGCGCCGCTCTGTCCAAAATGCCGTCGTCCACGCGGATGCTCACCGATCTGGTACCGCATTTCGGCTACTACGCGGACTTTCTCACGCCGATGCCGGCCGTGCCGTCGCTCACCGCGGGCGTCTCGGTGTTGCTGGGCACGACCAAACGCCGGCTGCGCACCGACGTCGCAACGCTCGCGCAGGCCCGGAGGTTGCCTTCGTGGACCACGAATCTGAGTGAGGGCAAACCGGATACCATGCGCCGCCTGGGCCAGGCGGTCGACCAGTACTTCACCGCGTGCCTTTCGCCGAGCTGGGCGCAGGTCCGGGCCGCGGTGGACCGGGAACGCACGCAGCAGGCCGAGATACTGGCCACCGGCGGCCTGGCCGCGGTGCTGGAGAACCTGCATCCCACCGCACGCTGGCGTTATCCCGTGCTGGAGATGGCCTATCCGGTGGATCGGGAGCTGCACCTGCGGGGCCGCGGCCTGCGACTGGTGCCGTCGTTCTTCTGTCTTGGTACACCAACGACTTTCCGGGACGACGCGTACGAACCCGCGCTGGTATACCCGATCCGGCACGAGGTGGGCTGGTCGCGCACCAGCGACACGAGCCGGCCGCTGGCCGCGCTGCTCGGCCCGACCCGGGCCAAAGTGCTCGAAGCCATCGGTGAGAGCCCTTGCACCACAAGCGATCTGGCCCGGCGAGCGGCGACGACGCTGCCGACCGCCAGCCGGCAGACCGCGGTCCTGCGCGAGGCCGGGCTGATCCGCAGCCGGCGCGATGGCCAGTCCGTGGTGCATTCGCTTACCCCCCAAGGGCGTTCCCTGCTGGACGATCCGGCGCGCTGAGCGGAAGGGCCCGGGCGGGCAAACCCGGGCCCCCGCGTCGCGCCACGAACCCGGATGCTACGAACGCGGTGACCGGTCCAGACAGGGTTTTCGCCTCGGCGCAACTGCCTTCCGCTAGGAGAACGAGGCCTGGTGCACGGCGAACACGTTGCGGTCCCCCTTGTTCTCCCGCAACGTCCACAGCAGGTCGGCGGTGTTCGGATCCTCCCAATAGGACAGTGACTCGCACCAGCTGACCCAGGCGTACGAGGAGGCGGCACTGCCGGGAACCCAGTAGTACAAGGTCTTCGCCGAGCTGGAGGCGAACCACCATCGGCCGTTGTGCGACACCACGCCCTGGACATGCACGTATGGCACGGAAAGCGCCTCGGTGGCGTGCACAAGTCCATCCGTGCCGGTCTTCAGCTGGTGTGTCGCCGAGTCGAGCGGGAACCGGGCGGCGTGCGACGCGGCGTCCTTGTACTCGCCCATCACCAGCGACGGCTTGGCGCGGTCCAGCGCGACGGTGGACCAGGTGAGCTGCGTGCTGCCGACGTCGGTGATCATGCCGACCTGGGGCAGCACATAGCGGTACTGGTGGGCGTCGTAGCTGCCGTCGGGTTGCAGTCCGATGCCGGTCCCAGTGGTGTCGGTCTCCCAGATCTTGCTCATGTTGAACACGCGCAGGCCGTTGCCGGTGTCCGCGACATAGAGGTAGTCGCCGTACCACGAGATGCCGCCGGTGTGGATGGCGATATCACGGAAACTCGGCCCGCTGGCCGTGGAAATGGGCTCCACCAGCAGGATTTTCCGGTATTTGTCCGGCCAGGTGGCGTCCCAGTCGGTCAGCGTGATCCGGCTGCGCGTGGTCGGCGCGTCATCGGTGCACGTGTCCTTGTAGTACCAGCTCACCATGACGACCTGGTGGCCCGAGTAGTCGCCGTTGACCGCGTCGCGGCTGGTGGTGATGCCTTGCGGGGTGTTGTTGCAGTTGTTGTCGTCCCCGGACTCCCAGCAGAACCCGACCGGCGAGCCGGCTCCCGGGGTGCTGTGGCACAACGGTTGCCGGTCGAGGTTGCCGTTGTCCATCACCGTGCCGACCGTGACGTTGGGCAGTTTCGCGTCCAATGCCGTGTTCAGCGCGTCGTACTTGGTGTAGTTGGGCGAGAGGGTGAACTGTGCTGTGGAGATGGCGGACGGCGCCGCGACGGCTTGGGCGGCCGGCGCGGCCGCGACCATTCCGGCCAACGCCACCACCGCTGCTGTGACAGCCAGTAGTTTCGAACGAACCATGGTCTCCCTTTCGATCTCGAACAAACGACCGTAGGCAGTCCGATCCGGCCGCAACAGCGTTTGTATCCAGGTGAAAACCTTGTTAGCGAGCCTTTCGGACAAGCGAGAGTGAACTCATGTTGAGAGCGATCTTCCTGACCGCGCTTGCCGTCGCGGCCTCATTGGTGCCCGCCACGGCCACCGCCGCGCAGGAACTGCCTGGTGGCAAGGCCAATTTCGTGGTCTCCACCGGGAACCTGACCGCGGGCACGCGGACCAACTGGGTCCGGCTGGGCACGTACGCGTTCGACGGCGCCGCCGGGACCGTCAGCGCCCGGATGTACCTGTGGGAACACCAGAAACCCAAGGCCAGGACCGGGATCGGCACCACCCCGGACAGCACGTGCTCCATCACCGCCGGATCGAGCACCACCCAGGTCCGTACCTGCCAGATCATGACCGCGGGCGGGTTCACCGGCAGCCCGGCCGATCAGCGCAGCGGGATCTACGAGCTGCGCACGGAGAACTCGCGGCCGATCGTGTGGATCTCGTGGACCGGCTCGTCGCCGTGGACCGAGAAGTGGGCCATCGACACCCAGCCCGGGCTGGCGCGGTTGTCGTTCCTGTACTCGACCAAGGCGACCACCGGGTACGGCTACGGCAGCAACGCCTTGCTGACCAGCCGGCGCGCGATGTCCAGCGTGCAGGGCGCGCCGGGGACCATCCAGCTGACCGGGTCCACCTGGACGGGGGACGCGGTCAGCTCCGCATCGGGCGTGTTCCAGCACAAGTCGTTCCGGACCTGCACGACGACCACCTGGTGCCTGACGATGCTGCAGCCGAGCTCGTCCAAGGCGTGCCAGAAGGACGGCGGCTGCCCTAACTACGGCGGTGGCACGCCCGCCAACGTCAGCTCGATCCAGTACTACATCGGGCGGGTCAACAGCGGCGACCGGCGGGACACGCTGTGGCACTGGTGCACGTGCCTTGCCATGGAACGCAAGGAGTTCTGCTACACCGGCAACTCGCATGTGAAGCCGCTGCTGCAGATCCTCGACGACGCCGGGTCCTTCCGCGGCTGGGTGGGCGTCGAGGCCTCGTTCTACCCGTCGGCCGCCGAGGACCCGCGGGCCAAGGACCAGATCGGCGTGTTCCAGCTGGCCGACTGGACGGACGGGTGACCCGGCGCGGGGCCACCCGTCCGTGCTTTCAGGCCCTCAGCGGGTCGGCGACCATGTCGAACACGCCCCAGAACCCGGACGCGTAGTTCTGGTCCGGCCGCAGGGTGCTCGCGTTGATGTGGGTGAACGCCTCTACACCCCCACCCAGCCCGTGCCCTGGTGTTGCAGGCCGCCGCCGTTGGCGACCGGGAAAGTGCCCGTGTAGTCGCGGGCGTTGTAGCGGCTGTCGTTGCGCAGCTCGGTCATCGAGGCCCGTGTGGCCGCGTCGAGCGACGCGTTGCTGCCGTAGCCGATGCCGAAGGTCGCGCTGTAGTCACTGAACATCCCAGGCGCCGGAATCTGGATCGGTTCGCTGAACATCGTGCTGGGACGTTTCCCAAGCAGTCGGCCAGCACTGTGTCCACCCGGACGGGTTCGTCGTGCTGGTTCCACGTCTAGTAACTGGACCGCACGGTCCCATCCGTTGCGAACGTGTAGTGGCCGAGCCGTACCCAGTTCCTGTGTTCCCCTTGCGAGCCACCAATCGTGGTGACGACTCTCCGTGACCGTCAAGGCTTTCCATTGGGGTGCAAGAGGTTTGACGGATGCCGTTTGACATGGTGGTTCTGCGGTAACCATGTCTGGTATGGGACTGCTTGACCGGATCGACAATCGGCTGGGAGACAGACTCGAACACGCGCTGTGCGCGCACCATGCACGCCGGCTGCGCCGGTTGGGGTGGGGTGATGTGCTGTCTCAGCCCGCGACGGGGTGGTTCTCGCCGCATGCTCCGGTTCGGGAGGGGTGCCGGCTCAAGGTGCTCATTGACGGTGAGCAGGCGTTACGGGAGATGGTCGAGACCATTCGCGGTGCGCGGTCGCACGTGCATCTCGCTGGGTGGCACATGAGCCCGGATTTCCGGCCTACTCGGGGGCAGGGCGCCTCGACGCTCCGGGATCTTCTGGCGGATGCGGCCGAACGCGTGGATGTGCGGGTGTTGATGTGGGCGGGGCCGCCGGTGCCCGCGTTCGAGCCGACCCGTGGGCGGGCTCGTAAGTCTTGCGAGGAGTTCACGCGGGACAGCCGGGTTCGGTGCGTGCTCGACGCGCGCGAGCGAACCCTGCACTGCCACCACGAGAAGCTGGTGATCGTCGACGACTCGATCGCGTTCGTCGGGGGCATGGACTTCACCGCGCTGGAAGGCGATCGGCACGACAGCCCCTCGCATCCCGCCGGCCGGCCGCTCGGCTGGCACGACCTGACGATGCGCGTCGAAGGGCCGGTGGTCGCCGATGTGGCCGACCATTTCCGGCTCCGCTGGGCCGAAGTGGCGGGCGAGAACCTCCCGGCGCCGCAGGCCCCCGCCGCTGCCGGCCCTTCCAGTGTCCAATTTGTACGGACGATTCCGGAGAAGACCTACCGGTTCGCGCCCCGCGGCGAGTTTACCGCCCTGGACGCCTACCTGCGCGCCCTGCGGTCCGCCGAAAGCCTGATCTACCTGGAGAACCAGTTCCTGTGGTCGCCGGAGATCGCCGACGTGCTGATCGACAAGCTCCGCGACCCACCCCACGACCGGTTCCGCGTCGTCTTGCTTCTGCCCCGCAAACCCAGCAACGGCGCCGACACCACCCGGGGCCAGCTCGGCCGTCTCCTGGACGCCGACAACGGAAAAGGCCGCCTGCTTGCCGTCACCCTGACCTCACATGGCACCGACGGCGCGGTTCCCGTCTACGTCCACGCCAAACTCGGCATCGTCGACGACGCCTGGATGACCATCGGCTCGGCGAACCTCAACGAGCACTCCCTGTTCAACGACACCGAAGCCAACCTCATCACCACCGACACCGACCTGATCCGGGACACACGGCTGCGCCTGTGGTCCGAACACCTCCAGCAGTCCGAAGTAGACGGAGACCCCACCGACATCGTCGACCGTCTCTGGCGTCCCCTGGCCGAGACCCACGACCGCCACCGCCTCACCCTCCTGCCCGGCGTCTCCCGCCGGGCCGGCCGGCTGCAAGGCCCGCTGCGCGGCCTGCTCGTCGACGGCTGACTGGTCACCGCCGGGAGCAGAGATCCTGGACGTCGCCAGCGCAGCCGTAGTACCCGAAACCCGCCATCCGGCTCCGGCCTTCGGCGGTGAGCAGGTAGTCGCGGAACGCCCCGGGCAGGGATCCCGGTTCGGGGCGGCCGTAGCTGTAGACGTACTCGACGGTCCAGAACGGGTACCCCGCGCGGATGTCCTCCAGGGTGGGGTTGCGGTGTTCGAGACTGATCTTCTTGACGCCGGTTGCCTGTTCCACATCGGACACGTCCGCGTAGCCGATCGAGTCGTCCAATGTGGCCACTCGATCGATCAGGTCCGCGGTCGAGCCCAGCTCGCACACGACCGGCTGGCGGTCGGTGAACTCGGGACGCCGGTCGCGGCAGGAGTCCGAGGTGGCGCCGGCCTGGCGGAGCGCTGAACCCAGGACGTACTGCTCCAGGGTGCGCCGTGTGCCGGAAGTGGTCGAGCGGCCGACCACCCGGATTTCCCCGGTGTCACGCGGGTTTCCGGTGATGTCGCTCCAGATCCGCGCCGAGCCGGTGAAGATGCGCCGCGCGTCCGCGAGCGAGAGGGTGTCGATCGGTACGTTGTCGCTGGCCACGAACGTGAACGGGACGATCGCCAGCGGCTGGGGTACCAGCTGGGGGAACTCGTCGAACCGGCCGTCGGCGAGCGCGAGCTGCTTGGCCTGGTCACCGGCGTCCACGAGTCGCTGCAACCCTTCCCGGCTGCCCGGAGTCCGTACCTTGATGGACGCGGCCGGGCAGTACGCCCCGTAGGCGCCCGCCAGATCCGTTGCGGCGCGGCCGAAAGCGCTCGATCCCTCGGCGGTCAGTGTTCCCGGAACACACTCAATGCCCTGGGGCAACTTGGTGAACGGCGTGACGTTGTTGAGCAGCAGCACAACCGCGAACGCCCCCGCGCAGATCGCGGTCAGGCCACCCCAGAACAGGGTGTCCGGGCGGATCCGTTCGCGGCCCTGCCGCGTCGTGATCTGGCCGTCCCGCAGCTCGCCGTCCACCTCGACCTTCTGCTTCACCCCCGCCTTCGTGCCGGACAGCACGATCACGAGCTTGAAGGAATGCCCGGGTTCGAGGCCGATCATCGGTAGCTTCACGCGGTCTTCGTCGATGGCGAAGTCCGGCAGCCCTCGCATCACCCGTTGCAGCTCGGACGGCTCGAAATCGGTGGCGTCGACCGATATCACCTTCCGGCCGGGGAACCGCAGCGAAAGCGGTGACACGTAGTCATCGCCCTCGATCAGCGTGCCGCCGGTGTTCTTGACCCGCACCACCACGACCCCGGCATCGGGAACCGCGTCGTGTTCCCCTTCCAGCCGAACGGTTTCACCGATGTCCACCCCGAACGGCGCGTCGATCCGCACCCGGCAGGACAGGATCCGCTTACGCCGTTCCCGAACATACGTGACGATCGTGGCCAAAGCCGTCACCCCGGTCGCGGCGAGCAACCCGCTGATCCCGGCCGCGCTGATGGCGGCCTCGGCAACCCATTGCCGCTCAGTGATTCCCAGAATCGTGCCGACCACGGCGAGCACGGCGAGCACGACCGTCAAAGCGATCCGCGGGCCTCGGCGCCTGCGTGGGGCAGCGTGGTTGACCACTGTGTCGGACACCCGCCGGGCACCCGCCGAGGTCGACGGCTCGGCCTGTTTGGCCCGGCTGATCCGTTGCCCGGCCAGCTTGGCCTGCTCGTCGATCCACTCGGAACTCTGCTCGGGGTAGGCCTTCTCGTGCAGGTCCCGGGTGAGCTCCTGGACGGTTCCCGGCGTTTTCCGCTCAGGCGTGGACATCGGCGTCACTTCCTTCTGCCGCATGGCACAACGGGCACCGGCCGGACATCCCGTCCAGCACATACGCGGCTTCCAGCACCGCCTCCCACATGGCCTGTTTCGGCCCGCGGCTGCGGTCCGCCTCGCCGACGTTCAGGAACCGCTCGACGATGATCTCCCAGTGGTCCTGGGCGAGCTTCCAGTCACCGTCGTGCCGCATCACGAACCGGATCGCGAAGTAGTGCGGGATCTCGAACCCATGCCGCCCGTACTGCAGCCGGTCGAGCAACGGGATCGGCCCGATCCGCCGCATCAGCGACCGCCCCCGCAGCCGCCGGATGTTCCGGTTGTCCGTCACCTCGGTGACCACATAACCGGCCACCGCCCCCGCGAACCCCGTCACCACCAGCCATCCGGCGATCGACAACGGCAACGCCAGCGCGGGACTCGCCGTATCCCACGGCGACTCGATCTGCACGGTGACGTCATAGGCCACCCGCCCACCGCTGATGAACGCGTTGAGGACGAAAAGGACGACCAACGCGCCCAGAATGTAGTACCCACGAACCCGCAGCCAGTACTGGATCCCCGTATGCCGGCCCAGCGACCGCCGCAACCGCCGGAACAGTGCCCACAGCGACTCCCGCCGGGGCGAATCGACATCACCCGGTTCGCTCACATCCCGTCCCTCGCAGCCATGCCTGATGCGAGGATATGTCTCAGCGGCCGGGACCGGTCCCGTGTTCACCGCCACGACACCAGGAATTCCGCTTGTCCACTGTGGACTCAGGACATCCCTGCGGCGACGCGATCGAAGGCGGCGGTCAGGGCGGCGATGTAGTCAGCGGTCACGATGTCCGCGTCGGCGCCGGCGAGCATGCGGCGGATGCCGAACGGGTAGGTGGCGCGGATGATGCCGAAGGCGATGGCGGCGGTGAGTTCGGGGGCGGGGTCGTCGCTGGTGGCGGCGATGGTGGCGGTGAGGCCGGTCTGGAGTTCGTCGACGGCTTCGCGGGCGCGGGCGACGAGGGCGGGCGAGGCGATCACGGTCTGCCAGAACACCGGGAAGTTGTCCCGGAAGCCGCCGAGGGGGTGGCGTTGCTCGGCGAGGCCGACCAGCAGCCGCCGGATGGCCCGCAGCGGCGTCTCCCCCGGCTCACGGTCGCGGACCGCGGCGGTCAGCAGCTCCTCGGCCTGCGGGGCGCGGTCGAAGAAGATGTCCTCCTTGCGCGGGAAGTAGTTGAACACGGTCACCTTGGACACGCCCGCGGCCTCGGCGATCTCGGCGATGGTGACGTTGTCGAACCCGCGCGTCATGAACATCAGCGTGCCGTGGTCGGCGATCCGCTGCCGGGTCTCCGCCTTCTTCCGTTCCCGCAGTGAGGTCACCAACAGAACTATACCCGACTAAATTTTGAGTCGGGTATAGTTTTCGCCATGGACTACGACGTGATCATCTCTGGGGCCGGTCCAGTCGGTCTGATGCTTGCCTGTGAACTGCGGCTTCGTGGAGTTTCCGTGGCCGTGCTGGAGCGGCTCGAGGAGCCCGACCTGACGGTGAAGGCGGGGGCGATCAACATCCCCACCGCCGAGGCGTTCTACCGGCGCGGCCTGCTGCCCGTGCTCACCGAGGCACAGCAGGCGGCGCTGAGCCGGTTCGGGGGCGGCGGGCCGCCGGCGGGGGCGCCGAGGTTCGTCGGCCACTTCGGCGCGATCTGGCTGACCAGTGACCTGCTCGACGAGTCCGATGTGGACCTCAACGGCCACGGCGCGGCCGGGACCGTCGCTCTGATTGCACAGCAACAGATCGAGGCCATCCTTGGTAAGCACGCCGAGGAGCTGGGCGTGCACGTGCGGCGCGGGGCCGAGCTGACCGGGTTCGAGGAGGACGACGCCGGGATCACCGTGCACGCAGGCGAAACGCACCTGCGGACGGGCTGGCTGGTCGGCTGCGACGGCGGCCGGAGCCTGGTGCGCAAGCTGGCCGGGTTCGAGTTCCGCGGCACCGGCCCGGAGATCACCGGGCACCAGGCGATGGCCGTGATGACCGGCCGGGAGAACCTGAAGATGGGCTGGAACAGCACGCCCACCGGCATCTACGCGCACGGCCCGATGCCCGAGCGGATCCTCACCGTCGAGTTCGACGGCCCGCCGGCCGACCGGGACGCCGAGATCACCAAGGAGGAACTGGAGAAGAGCATCCTCGCGGTGTCCGGAGTGGACGTGAAGGTCACTGAGATCAAGTCGGCCACCAGGTTCACCGACAACGCCCGCCAGGCAACGACCTACCGGATCGGCCGCGTCCTGCTCGCCGGGGACGCCGCCCACGTGCACTCCCCGTTCGGCGGCCAGGGCCTGAACCTCGGCATCGGCGACGCGGTCAACCTCGGCTGGAAGCTCGCCGCGACCATCCAGGGCTGGGCCCCGTCCGGCCTGCTGGACAGCTACACCACCGAACGCCACCCCATCGGCGCCTGGGTGCTGGACTGGACCCGCGCGCAGATCGCCATCATGCGCCCCGACCCGCACGCCCAGGCCCTGCGCGCCATCGTGATGGACCTGGCCGCCACCACCACGGGCACGACGTACTTCGCCAAGAAGATCTCCGGCGTCTGGCAGCACTACGACCTGCCCGGCGACCACCCGCTGATCGGCCGGACCGTCCCCGACCTCACCCTGGCCGACGACACCCACCCTGCTGACCTGATGCACAGCGGCTCGGGGCTATTGCTTGACTTCGGCGGTCTGCCGTCGCATGTGGACGTTCCGGCCGACCGGGTACGCACGGTCCAGACCACGTGCACCGAGGACCTGCCCGGGTTGCTCATCCGTCCGGACGGGGTCGTGGTGTGGGCCGGTGGTGACGGACTCGACGAGGCCCTGGCCACCTGGTTCGGCTGCTGAGCGCTGGGTCAGCCGGCGATGTTCCAGATCCGGATGACCTTGTCGTCGCCGGCGCTGGCGAGGCGCTTTCCGCTGGGGTCGAACACAACCGTGTTCACCTTGGCGGCGGAGCCGACGAGGACGGCGCGCAGGCGTTTGCCGGCCACGTCCCACAGGTGGATGACGTTGCCGAGGCCCCAGGCGGCGATTGTCTTGCCGTCCGGGCTGATCAGCACGTCAGTGGTGGTGAGGTCCTCGACGCGGTCGAACACGGCTTTGCTCTGGCCGGTGGCGACATCGTAGATCTGCAAGGTGTTCTTGCCGTCCGCGTCGGGGACCGCGAGCGATTTCCCGTCGGGGCTGAAGGACACGTCGCTGCCGGTCGCGTCCTTGATCGTGCGGACCGTCCGGCCGGTCGCGGGGTCGGACAGCCGGACGTCGGCTTCCTTGTCGCAGTTGGCAAGCAGCGTGCCGTCCGGGCTGAAGGTCACGTTCCGGAAGCCGCCGCCGTCCGGGATGCCGATCTTGACCTGGCGGCTGGCCGTGTCCCAGACCTTGACCGTGCCGCCGTGCGTGGCGCCCGCGATCAGTTTGCTGTCCGGGCTGAACGCCAGGGACTTCATGATGGAACCGCTGTCCGTCAACGCACCGATCAGCTGGCGGTCGGCGACGTTCCACAACCTGGTGCTGTCACCGAGGAAGTTGCCGCCGACGGCCAGGAGCCTGCCGTCGGGGCTGAACGCGACGACATCCGCTGAGGCACCACCGGTTCCGGGCGGGCCGGTGAGCGTGGCGACCTGCTTGCCGCTCGAGGTGTCCCACAACCGGGCCATCGGTTTGTCGCTGAGGTCGTCGTCTCCGCTGGCCAGCAGCTTGCCGTCCGGGCTGAACGACACGGAGGTGACGCGGTGCTCGTGCCCGGTCAGCTGGATGTGGTCGGTGATCTCTGCCGGCTTTCCGGGATCGGTGGCCGCGCCGGTGTCGCTGGGCTCGGTCTCGCGGCTCGGCTGGGTGGCGTTCGCCTTCTGGGAGGGCGGGTTCGTGCTGGTGGTGTTGGTGGAGGCCGGATTCTGCTGGTCGTCCTTGGATGCGATCAAATATGCCGCGACACCGATCGCCGCGAGCGCGCCACCTCCGGCGGCGAGCAACATCGTGCGCCTGCGGACGTTGCCCTTGCCGGGCTCTTGGTACGCGACCGGCGCGGGCCCGACCGGGTACGCGGCGACCCGTTGTGTCTCAACGTCGATTCCAGGGCTGGACAACGCGGCCGCGACCTGTTCCGCGGTCGGGCGCCGAGCCGGGTCCTTGCTGAGCAGCGCGGTGATCACGCCGGAGAGACGTCCGGCGTGTTGCGGTGGCGGCGGATCCGTGGTGAGCAGCGCCGAAAGCGTTGCCATGACGTCGGCGCCTTCGAACGGCGGACGTCCTTCCACGGCGGTGTAAAGGGTGGCGCCCAACGACCACAGGTCGGACGCGGGCGTGCTGGCCGACGTGCTCGCCTGTTCCGGAGCCATGTACTGGGGTGACCCGACGACGGTGCCGGACACGGTCAGCTGGACCTCACCGATCAGCCGGGCGATGCCGAAGTCGGTGATCACCACCCGGTCCTCGGCCAGCAACACGTTGGCGGGCTTGAGGTCCCGGTGCACGATCCCGGCCTGGTGAGCCACCCGCAGGGCGTCCAGGATCTGCGTGCCGATCCGCGCGACCTGCTCGACCGGCAGACCGCCGTGCGTCTGGATCGCGTCGGCCAGCGACCCGCCCCGGACGAACTCCATCACGATCATCGGGGCGCCGTTGAACTCGACCACGTCGTGCACGGTGACGATCCCCGGGTGGCTCAGCCGGCCGGCGGCCCGCGCCTCGCGGATCGCGCGTTCGCTCAGCGAGGTCCGCTGCTGGTCGTCCAGTCCGGGC
>CBIMJO010000077.1:0-14429 GCA_966244135.1 uncultured Actinocrispum sp.
CCGGACCTCGGCTGGATCGGCCCGCACAGCGGCGAGTTGCTCCGTGAGCATCTGCGCCGACTCGCGGGTGAGAACACTCCCCAGGAGCTCCGCCTTGCTCGGCCAGTACAGGTACACGGTGCCCTTGCCCACCCTCGCGCGGCGCGCGACATCGTCCACGGTGACCCCGCGGTACCCGAATCTGACGAGCAGCACTTCGGCCGCGTCAAGGATGCGCGCCGCCTTTTCGTCTCCCACCGCAACCCCGCAGGGTCGAGACTCACTGACCGATCTGGTTCTTTGGTCAGAATACTCCCGCCGAGCCCGCCCTGCGACGAAAATCGGACGTCCCGACACTGCGCAGCCACCGGATCACCGGCCACCAGACAAAGGTGTGCAGAGTCTGACCGGGAGACGTCGTCAGTGCGGAGGCTCCGTGGCCAGCGCGGCGCGGCAACGGTTGAGGTAGTGCCCGAACGCCTCGCGCTCCGCGAGGTCCAGGCCGGCCACCATCTGCTCTTCCAACGCACGCACCGCGGGTTCGTTGTCGGCGAGCACGGCCCCGCCCGCGTCGGTGAGGCTGAGCAGCAGGCGCCTGCGGTTGTTCGGGTCGCGGTCGCGGCGGATCAGTCCACGCCGTTCGAGCCCGGAAACCAGATCGGCCATGGCCTGCGGGGTGACGAACGAGTTGCGCGCGAGCTCGGCCGACGACGCCTGTCCGTCTCGCCGTTGCAACACCGTCAGCGCGGTGTATTGCAGTGCGGTCACTCCGGACGGTTTGAGCAGCTCGTCCAGGTGTGCGCGAACGACCAGTTCGACCTGTTTGATCGCGTAGAGCAGGGACGGCCGGGCCGGCCGGCGACCGCGCAGCACTCGGTTGGCGCCTGACATACCGCGAGTGTAGACCAGGAACCTTGTCACAGGAACTCGTTTGATACCAAGCAGTGACTCGTGAATTATCAGGAATCCTGTTAATGTGGTCGCGGTAGCGGAGCCGAGGCGCGAAGAGGCGACTGACATGACCGCAGTAGACACCCATGCCGGACCGGCCGTGTGCAGGCCGCGGGTCGATCCGGGCAAGTTGTTCATCGGGGGTCAGTGGCGCGAGGGCGCACAACACTACGAAGTGATCGATCCGTCGACCGGCCGTGCAGTCACGACCGTTGTCGACGCGACCGAGAACGACGTGCGTGACGCCGTTCTGGCCGCTCGCGCGGCGTTCGACAATGGACAGTGGGCGCAGCTGACCGGCAGGGAACGCGGTCGCGTGCTGAACCGCGCCGCCGAGCTGGTCCGCCGTCGCGCCGACGAACTCGTTGCCGTGGAGAGCCTGGACGTGGGCAAACCGGTGGCGTTGTGCCGTCCCGTCGACGTGATGACGACGGCCGACCAGTACGAGTACTACGCCGCGCTGGCGCAGTCGATGGACGGTGCCGTGCGTGACATCCCGATCAACGCTCACGCGTACACACGACGCGAACCGCTGGGCGTGGTCGGCGCGATCACGCCCTTCAACTTCCCGTTGATCCTCAGTACCACCAAGATCGCTCCGGCGCTGGCGGCCGGGAACACCGTCGTGCACAAACCAGCACCGGACACGCCACTGAGCGCCTTGCTGATGGCCGAGATCCTCGCCGAGGCGGGTGTGCCTGACGGGGTGGTCAACGTGGTGACCGGCGGTGCGCGGACCGGTGAGGCGCTGGTACGGGATCCGGGCGTCGACAAGATCGCCTTCACCGGGTCGACCGCGATCGGCAGGCACACGGCTCAGGTGGCCGGCGCCGCGCTCAAACCGGTCACCCTGGAGCTGGGCGGGAACGCCGCGCACATCGTGTTCGAAGACGCCGACCTCGACAAGGCGATCGGCGCCGTGATCAAGGCGTTCGTGTTCAACAGTGGCCAGTTCTGCATGGCCGGGCCGCGGCTGCTCGTCGCCGAACCGTTGCACGACATCGTGCTTGGCATCCTCGGCGACGCCGTGTCCGGGGTCCCGGTCGGCGACCCGTTCGACGAGACGACCGTGATCGGCCCGATGGCGGGGGAGCGTCAGCTCGCGAAAGTACTGGCATACATCGAGCTTGCCCGGGCCGAGGGTGGGCGGGTGATCACCGGCGGTGACCGGCTGGACCTGAACGGGGGCTCCTACTTGCGGCCCACCGTGATCGCCGGGTTGCCCGCCGAGTCGCGCGTGATCCAGGAGGAGATCTTCGGCCCGGTGCTGACCGTTCAGTCTTTTGTGGACGAAGACGAGGCGGTCGCATTGGCCAACGCAACGCCGTACGGGCTCGCTGCCGGGCTGCAGACGGAGAACCTCGCGCGAGCCCACCGGGTCGCCGCGCGGCTACGAGCCGGGATCGTGTGGGTCAACGACTGGGCGATGCTCGATCCGGCTGTGCCCTTCGGCGGCGTGAAGCAGTCCGGATTCGGCCGTGAGTACGGCCCGGAGGCGTTGGCCTCCTACACCACCACGAAGTCCGTCGTGATCTCCTTGGACTGATAGGGAGCCTGCGAATGTCCACAATCACCACAGCGGCTGTCGTGGAGTCAGCGGGCGCCGGTTTCGCACTGTCCCAAGTGGAACTGGCTGACCTGCGCCCCGACGAGCTCCTGGTCCGGATGGTCGCGGCCGGCATCTGCCACACCGATCTCAGTGTCGCCCAAGGCGCACTGCCGTTCCCGATGCCTGCCGTCCTGGGACATGAGGGTGCGGGTGTCGTCGAAGCCGTGGGTGCTTCGGTCACTCGGGTGCGACCCGGCGACCAGGTACTGCTCAGCTACACGTCGTGCGGCCGGTGCGCGAGTTGCCACGACGGGCATCCCGCCTACTGCGAGACCTGGGTGGCCGCCAATCTCATCGGTGGCCGCAGGCTCGACGGCTCGGCCACGATCGTACGCGGCGGACATGACGTCGGCGGGCATTTCTTCGGCCAGTCCAGTTTCGCGCGCCACGCCATCGCCGACGAGCGCGGCGTCGTCAAAGTCGGCCCCGGTGCCCCGCTGGATCTCCTGGCACCGCTCGGGTGCGGCGTGATGACCGGAGCAGGCGCGGTGTGGAATGTGCTCCAACCCCGGCCAGGCTCCACTTTGCTCATCACCGGTGCCGGCGCGGTGGGTCTGTCCGCGGTGATGGCCGCGACCATGACACCTGCGACGAGGATCATCGTCGCCGACCGGGTCGAAGACCGGCTGCGGCTGGCCCGTGAGCTCGGCGCGACCGACACCATCGACACGACGGTGTCCGATCTCGCAGACGAGGTCAGCCGGTTGACCGGGGATCGCGGTGTGGACGGTGCCGTGGAGAGCACCGGCAACATTGGTGTGCTGCGCACCGCAATCAGCACGCTCGCTGTGCGGGGCACGGCTGTGATCGTGGGCGCACCGGCGTTCGGCACCGAAGTCCCGGTCGACGTCAACTTCATGATCCCCGGACGGCGCGTGGTGGGCTTGACGCTGGGGGACGCGGAGATCGAAGCGCTCCTCCCGGTCCTTGTCGGTCTGGTGGCCGCGGGACGACTGCCCGTTGACCGGCTGATCACGCACTACCGGTTCGATGAGATCACCGCCGCGGTCGAGGACGTCGCCGCCGGGAAGACGATCAAGCCGGTGCTCCGGTTCGACCGGCCAACGATCGGCTGACGCCGCGGGCGGCCGCTCGTACCAGCGCAGCCAATGCGTTCGGTTGGGCGTTGTCCGCCCGCACGGCCCGGAAAGCATCTTCTCCTGCACGTCGGCAGGCGGGTGCCCGAGCAGCACCATGCCGACTTCTGTGGCGGGGAACTCACCGCCGGCTGACCGGTGGCGCAGTCCTCATTGAATGACCTCAAGAAGAACGAAGAATGGACTCGGATTGCTTGGGTCGGCGCGTGCCGACGGCCGGCTGTGGGTGGTCGGCTGGTCTGGTCGGGTTTTACGGTGGTGGCGAGGACGTCGAACCGGGAGGTCACGTGCAGCCGAAATCGGACAGCAGTCGCCCGCATCACCCCGTCGTTGTCGCTCGTCAGGTCCAAGCGGCCGAGCATCTGCAGGTGCGGATCGCCGACGCGATCACCGCCTTCGCTGGATCGATGGGGTTCGTGTACATCCACGCGCTGGTGTTCACGCTCTGGATGCTCGTCCTGGAGCGCAACCCGTGGCCCACGCTGACTCTCGTCGTGTCTCTCGAGGCGATCTTCCTGTCCACTTTCGTCATGATCGGGCAGAATCGTCAGGCGGCGTTCCAGCAGGCCAAGGCCGACCATGACTTCAACGAGCAGGAGCTGGAACTCAAGACCAACACCGAGCTGACCCGGCAGATCCATGTACTCACCACGGAGTTGCACCGGCGCCTGATCGAGCAATCCAGCGGGTGACGCAACCGCGCACCAGTCGTTCCGCCGGTTTCGCCCGCTCTGGCGGAGCCGGGCCTGCGACCAACGCCGCCTCGTGCATTTCGAAGAGCAGCGCCAAGTCCGCGGGCTCGAGATCGACACACAGGCTGCCTACGCGCTGGGTGTGCTCGAAAGCCGGGCGCAGCACCGTGATCAGTGTCTGGGGGTACTGGCGCCGGCTGCGTTGCGGCAGTTCGCGGAACAGCCGGACGAGCGGCCGCCGCCGACCTGCATCGCGAGGATCGCTTCGCGGTTGCGGCGCCCGTCGACGCGCCGCGCTCGGCGCGGGCCGGGTGCCGATCACCCGCGAGGAACACCGGGTCGTCGTCATCGGCTCGGGGTCCTCACTATGGATGCACGAGCCGATGACGAGCCTGCATCCCAGTCCGTCCATATCGGACCAATGATGGTTCGAGATCACCCCGTTAGGGCGACAGCCGGGTTGAACGTCGTGAACAGGCTGTCGAACACCCGGACACGGTCGAAGGACAACGCGTGCTTGCGGGCCCGGTTCGCCATGAGTTGCCGTTCGTCGTCTGACATGTCCAGCACCACCCGGTCGATGGCCGCGGCGATGTGTGCGACGTTCCCGGCCTCCACGAGGATGGCCGTCCCGGCGACCGCCTCGCCGACACCGCCGGTGGTGGTCGTGATCACCGGTCCGCCGCCCGCGAGCATCTTCTCGGTCAGCGCGATGCCGAAGGTCTCGACGAAGTCCGGTTCGGGCTTGGTCGGCAACGTGTACACGGCGCAGCCGTTCATCAGCAGCGGCTTCTCCTCGTCCTCCACGTCGGTGAGGAAGAGGACCCGGTCATCGTGCCGGGTGATCGCCTTGACGTGCTCCAATTCGGGGCCGTTCCCGGCGATCACGAGCTTGACCCGGGACCGCGCCTGGCACCGGGCAAACGCGTCCACCAGGTCGTAGATGCCTTTGGCCCGGGTCACCCGGGACAGGAACAGCACGTACCCGTCGCGTTGCAGGCCGCGCCGGCTCAGGGCGGCGTCGACGAGCGCCGGGTCGAGGTCAAGGTATGCCGAGGTGTCGATCGGCGGGTAGCTGACCGATACCCGGTTCACGCACTGTTCGGCGAACCGGGTGCCGCAGTGCATGTCGACGGCCTCGGCCGAGGCGATGATCTCCTGCCTGGTGTACTCCGACACCGCGATCACCTGGTCGTTGGCGAGGAACCGGGTGAACAGAACGACAGCGGCCCCGAATCGCCGCTCGTGCAGACACGAACGGATCACATTGGTGACGTCCGAGCCCACTGCTTTCGCGATGGTGTGGACGTCGGGTGCGTACCCGGCCGCGCGGGCTGCGTCGACGGCATCGCGTACCACCGCGTCGTGCGGAGCGAGGTACATGGATACGCAGACTGTGGAGACCGGCTCGGCGAGCAGCTCGACCAAGCGTCCCGTGAGCCCGGCCAGGTATCGGCCGTCGGGTACCCGGTAGTCGCCGACCGGCTCTGGCCGCTCCACGGTGATGCCCTCGCTGTAGGGCAGGATCCGGTCCAGCGGCTTGAGCGGCAGGCCTGCCGCCTGCAGCACCGGTATCGGCCAGGTCAGCAACCGGACGTCGGCGAAGCCGCGGGTGAGCGCGACCTCGGCCAGGTTGCGAGCTTCCCCGGAGTGGCCACAGATGACCGGGTCGGCCCGGACCACGATGACAAGACGGCGATTCGGCCAGCTCATGTGCGGGCCCCCTTTCCGAGCGGGTCGGACACCGATGGCGGCAGGATCTTGCGTCCCCATTCCGAGGGACTCGGGCCGAGTTCGAGCAGCAGCCGGCCGCCCGCGTGGACGTCGGACGCGCGCAGGTGCGCCGCGTCCAGCGGCTTGCCGTTCAGCTGCGCGGACTGCACGTACTGCGGCGGCGGGTTCGCCTCCAGCCCGTCAGAGCTGATGGACGTCTCGCGGTGGCCGCGCGTCTCGATGACGAAATCGCGGTCCCCGACGTGCAGCGTGGCGCGTCGGAAGGCAGGCGCGTTGACGAGGAACAGGCTCTGCCCGGCGACCGGGAACAGGCCGAGTGAGGCCCACACGTACCAGGAGCTCAGCCCGCCGGAGTCGTCATTACCCGGCAGCCCACCGGCTCCGGTGCCGAACTGCCAGGTCAGCGCCGCGTGCACGATCTCGGCGGTACGGTCGGGCCGGCCCGCGTAGTGGTAGGACCACGGGGCTTCCATGTCCGGTTCGTTGTTCAGCCCTTCGAACCGGTTGAGCGCGTAGCCGGCCGCCATGTCGGCCGGGTCGGGTCGCTGACCGGGCTGCGTCACCGGCAGCGCGCCATAGCCGAAGAACGCGTCGAGCGTTTTGACGAAGGCCTCACTGCCGCCGACCATCGCGATCCGCGCGGCCATGTCGTGCAGCAGCCGGAATGAGTAGTTCCACTTGCCGCCCTCGTAGAACGACGAGTCGAGCAGCAGACCGGTGTCCGGGTCGAACGCGTTGGACCACAAGCGGCTACGCGCTTCGAGCTCGTCGGCGAGCTGGACGTCGTTGAGGGCACGGGCGACGCCTGCGGTGCAGTGGTAGGCATAGGCGAGGTCGAGGGTGTGCGAGATCGGATGCACGATGCCGTTCTCGTAGAAGTCCTCGCCGTACATCCGGCGCAGGTCGTCATGCATGTGCACCAACGCCCAAGCCCAGTCCAGATCGCCGAGACCGAGCGCGTGCACGTCAGCCAGCGTGGTGTGCACCAGGGCACTCGCCTGCCGGAAGAACCGGTCCGCGCCACGTGCCATCCGGTAGCCGATGGGGAAGTTGCCTTCTTCCTCACAGACCCGGATCATCGACTCGAGGAGATCGACCGCCCGGCCGGGACAGATCGCGGTGAGCAACGGCAACTGGGTCTTGTAGATGTCCCACATCGTGCAGACGTCGAAGACGAACGGCCCGGAGGTCGGCCAGAACGGACTCTCGTCGTCGGCGAAGCACGGCTTGATCAGGGAGTGGTACAGGGCGGTCGCGAACACTTGCCGCCGGGCGGGTGATCCGCCCTCGACCTCGATCCGGTCCAGCTGGTCGCGCCACCGCTCCTTGGTCTGCGCCCGGACGGTGTCGAATGCCGACGGTCCCTCGCCGCATTCGCCGAACAGGTTGTCCCTGGCCTGTTCGCAGCCGCGCAGGGAGAATCCTATTTGGATCTCGACGCTCTGCCCCGCGGTGGTCGGGCCCATGTAGAGCAGCCCGAACGGCCGCAGCGTGGTCTGCCTGATGCGGTCGAAGTCGAGCCGCGTGCCGCCCTCGATCAGCCGCCGGTCGTGCCAGAGCATTTGTCGCCAGCCGGGGCTGTCGACCTTGATGTACACCGAGAGCGGCATGCCCTCGACGACCACCGTTCCCTGGGCGCGGCCGTTGCCGAGGCTTTCCACACACGCCCGCAGCGGGATCGTGCGGCCGAGGTCGATGGCCAGCCCGCCACAGGACAGGTCGATGACGACCCGGGCACTGCGGTGCTCGGGGAAGGTGTACCGGTGGACGGCGACCTTGGCGCCAACGGTGACCTCACATCGAATGCCAGTGTCGAGAGTGGACGCGTAGTACCCGGCTTCGGCGATCTCGTCGTGCAGCGACCAGGCTTGGCCGAGGACGTCCAGCTGCTGCACCATCGGGGTGACCCGCACGTAGTTGTAGTACTTGCGTATCGCACCGGTGCCGGACTGCTGGAAGTGGGTGAAACCGGACGCCTGGGTGCGGTCGAACAGCTCCTCCGGCTGTCCCTCGGTGTTCTTCATGTAGAGGCCGTATCCGGTCGGGTAGGCACCGGAGTAGGCGCAGGCGGACACCATGCCCAGCGGGGACGTCGCGCCAGGATGGGTGTTGCCGACCTGAGCTTTCGGCCACCACCAAGTGGCCGCCAGCCCCTGCGCCGCAGGCAGTGAGGTGGCAGCCGTACCGATGAAGGGATCAATCTCGTCGAGGATGACGCGACACTATGTCAGGGCGGGCAACCCGTTGGTTTCAGCGAGGTGAACATGTGCGAGGCTTCCTGGTGGTCACGGCCTTGGCGATCACCCGGGCGACGTCGTCGGCCGATTCGCCGCTCCACGTCCGGGGTTGCTATTTCGGATTTTTCCGAAGTACTCTGGTCTCGTGGTTGAGCCGGAGGGTCTTGACGAGCTGGTGCGAGCCGTCGCCAGCGGCCACCGTCGGCACATCCTCATCGAGACCTGGGGCTGCGAGCGTGGCGCCGGAGAACTGGCCGAGCGCCTCGGCCTTGCCCCGGCCAGTGTGTCGGAACACCTGAAGGTCCTTCGCAAAACGGGCCTGGTCACGATGAGAGTGGACGGCACCCACCGGCTCTTCCAAGCCCGCCCCGAGCGGTTGGCGCACTTGATCGACCTGCTCTCGCAGGCATTTCCGGTTGACGAGACGCAAGCCAGGAGAACCACACAATGAGTGAAAGATCCACGCACCAGTTCAATGCCGTGGTGCACTTCGATATCAGCGGCACGGATGACGGTGCCCTGCAACAGTTCTACGGCGGCTTGCTGGGCTGGCAGATCGATCCGAAAGGACCCGGCTACGCTCTGGTCCAGACGCCCGGTGGCCTCGCCGGATCGATCGTCGGCGGCGAACAGTCCAGCGTCACCTTGGGAATCGCGGTCGAGGACCTCGAGCGGGCAGTCGGTCACGCGACCGAACTGGGCGGCACCGTCCACATGCCACCGACCGACAACGGCTGGGTCGTCAAAGCCCAGATCAAGGACCCGGCAGGCAACATCCTCACCCTGATCCAGACATGACCGCGGGCTACTCCGGGACGCCGCTGGCCAAGAAGATCGGGATCAAACCGGACCAGCGAGTTCACCTGCACCACCAGCCGCCCGACTGGGAGATCCCCGATCTTCCCAACAGCTGCACGGTTCTCGACGGCGACACCGCCGACGCCGATATCACGGTGGCGTTCTACGGGTCTTTCGGCGATCTCGCCGCGGAGGCACCCAGCTTGGTCAACGCTCTGGCCGATGCCGCCGCGCTGTGGATCAGTTGGCCCAGGCGCGCGGCCGGTCACGTCAGCGACATCAGCGAGAACGCCCTGCGCGAGGTTTTCCTTCCACTCGGCGTCGTCGATGTGAAAGTCGCCGCATTGGGTGCCGACTGGTCGGGCCTGAAGTTCGTGCGCCGCAAGGAAAATCGGCGTCGCTAGGAAGTTCGCGCACACCTGCGTCTCGAACAACGAGCGGCCCGTGAGGTGTCGCGCTCGCCGGGAACTCGATGATTCCATTGAGGACGCGGTCACTGCCACACACCGGGCATCGACACTAGGGCGTGGCAGCGCTTCCGGGCGAAGTCGTAGTACTAGGTCCGGGGGTTCCCGCTGTTTCAGTCCACCAGGACGCCGGGGTTGAGCACTCCGTGGGGGTCCAGTTCGCGTTTGGCTGCGCGCAGCGCGGTGGCGAAGATGTCGGGGCGTTGCCGGTCGTACCAGGGGCGGTGGTCTCGGCCGATGGCGTGGTGGTGGGTGATGGTGGCGTTGTGGCGGTGGAGGATCTCACTTACCGCGGCCTTGATTTCGTCCCACATGGCGAGTTCCGCGCCACGCCTGCTGGGCGCGATGACCGTGAAGTAGGGCGCTGCGCCGTCGGGGTAGACGTGGGTGAAGCGGCAGTTGACCATGCCGGGCGCGCCGCAGATCCGTTGTATGGCGTCGCTGGCTTCGGTGCGGACGGCGTCGACCAGTTCGGGTACCGCGTTCCATGTCGTGGCTGTCTCGAATGTTTCCGCGATCGCGCTCATCCGGGCCAGTGCGTCCCGTATGTAGGGCATGCGCAGGAAGGACGAGCGCCACGACTGCGCTGCGTTCGTCCGGTCGTGTGTGCGGCCGCCGTGTGCGGTGGCGAGGTCGACGGCTTGTTTCAGGAGGTCGTCGACGGGCGTGGTCGATTCGAAGCCGAGCAGGAGCACGTTGGTGCCGTTCGCTGTGCCGGACAGTTGGGCTTCGCCTGCGTCCAGCAGACGGCAGTTCGACGGGTACAGACCGGACTGCGCGACGGCGCGGGTGGCGGCTATCGCGTCGGCGAAGTCGTCGAACAGCACTGTCGCCGCGGACTTGTGTGTCGGCCGGTCCTGCAGGCGTATCCACGCTTCGGTGATCACGCCCAAGGCGCCCTCGGAACCGAGGAACAACCGGTCGGGGGAGGGGCCGGCGCCGCTGCCGGGCAGGCGCCAGGACTCGCTGATGCCCACCGGGGTGATCACGCGCAGTGATTCCACGAGATCGTCGATGTGGGTGTGGAGGGTCGCGTAGTGCCCGGCGGCTCTGGTGGCCAGCCAGCCGCCCAGGGTGGAGAATTCGAAGCTCTGCGGGAAATGCCGCAGAGTGAGGCCGTATGGTTTGAGTTGGGCCTCCAGCGCGGGGCCGAAGACTCCAGTTTGGACACGGGCCGCGCGGCTCGTCGCGTCGACCTCGATCACTTTGTCCAACTTGGACAGATCGAGGGAGAGCACGCCGGCGTGGCCGCCGCCGCGGTATTCCACGCCACCGACCACCGAACTGCCGCCGCCGTAGGGCACCACGGCCACGTTCGCATCGCCCGCCCAGTCGAGCAGGTCCACGATGTCGGTCTCGTCGCGTGGGTAGGCCACAATGTCAGGTGGCCGGTCCAGCTTGCCGTACAGGGCGCGTATCGTGTCCCGATAGGCCTTTCCGTATGTGTGCGAGGCTCGGTCGCCCGGTTGCGTCGTGCAGATGGGATCGAGTGACTCGGGCGCTGATACCGAGACAGGCGGTAGTTCCAGGTCCGTGATCCGGGGAACCGCCAGTGGTTCGCCGGGCAGTCCCGTCAGCAGCGACCCGAGCTGGACGCACTGCTCGTCCGGGACGGCGTCGGCGACCCGTCCCCAACCCCACCATGATCTCATCAGGTCACGATAATGGCGGGGGTGCCCCAGTCGCTATCACTGGTCGTCCGGTTCAAGAAAAATGGGCGCAGACACGATCACGCGATGTCTATCCGGTCGCCCTGGTCAGTTCACGCGTGTTCGCGACGTCGGCAACGCGGGCCGTCTCGACGTGTCGGGGCAATGTGCTGTGCCGTGGTTGCCGGTACTGCGGCACGCGCGACCTCCTCGTAGAACGGTTCACCGAGACTGGTGTCCGAGGCGTGAATGCACGCTATTCACCCGTCTGCAAGTCCCAGTTCGGCAAAATGATGCTGGCGGCACATGGAATCGACCATCGACCGATCGCTGCCCCTGCCCACTGACGACGGTTCGCTCCTGGCGGACTGAGCTCCACCGGGTTCGGTCGGAGTAGGCCATTTGCGCGCTCTGTAACGGTTCTGAGTTTTCCACGACCCACAGTAATGGGGGCACAGGAATTTCAGAGGAGCCACCATGCAGGTGCGGGCAATACTGGCGACAGTGACTCTCACCGCTTCGGCGATGACTGGAACAGGGGTGGGGACGGCCGACGCGGTGCCCACGATCACCGAACTCGAGACGCTTCAAGGCGCGACGGTGACCCGGACCGTGGGAATCAACGCCCGCGGGGAAGTCATCGGGTACGCCTACACGGGGAGCCTCACGGGTCTGCGCTGGGACCAGCGTGGTCACGTCCATCCGCTCGGCATCGACCCCGGCTATCAGGATGTCCTGCCCGAGGACATCAACGACCAGGGCGTGATTGTCGGGGGTCAGGCGCCCACCCTTCAGTCCAACGCCGCGACCCGGTGGGACCGTCAGGGCCGCCCTACCATCCTGGCACAGCAAGGCTTTGCCACAGCGATCAACGCCCACGGTGTGATCGCGGGCCTCGTGTCTCGAACGAATGGCAGTTCAACCGCGGTGCGCTGGGACCGGCGCGGCCACATGGTCGACCTCGGCACGCTGCCCGGCCTCGACGGCAGCAACGCGGTGGCGGTCAACGACAGCGACGACGTGGCGGGGGTGTCCACCACCAGCTCGAGCACCTCGCTCTACCATGCCGTGCGATGGGACCGCCAAGGCCGGATCACCGATCTGGTGCCGCTGCCCGGTTCCACGACGAGCGCCGCCATCGCCATCGCTCCGGACGGAACCGTGATCGGGTACTCCCGCCACGAAGATGGCGGCACATACGCCACTCGCTGGGACCCGGCCGGCCGCGCCACCGACCTGGAAACCTTAGGCAGTATCAGCAACGCCTCTGCCATCAACGCCCACGGCACCGTCGTCGGCTTCGTCCATACAAGCGACCGGCGCCAGCACGCCGCCCGTTGGGATCCCCGCGGCCACCTCACCGTGTTGGCAGCGGTCCCCGGCACCACGGACAGCAGAGCTACGGCGATCAACACGGACGGCACCGTAATCGGCACAGCGAACTCCGCAAGCAGCGTCGTTTCCGTCCGTTGGGATCGTCAGGGCCGCGCGATCGTACTGCCGGCCTTGGGCGGCACCGCCGCCGAACCCACGGCCATCAACGACCACGGCGCCATCGTGGGCGTCGCGTCCACTCCGGACGGACTGTTCCACGCCGTTCGCTGGAACTGAGCCGTTCCGGGCGAGCGCTGGACGACGGTTGACGAGGGCGACTCGCTTTGCGTCCACTATGGACATAGGTTTGGCTGCGACGTGGTGCCAACTGTGTCCTGGGGCCAAGTCCCCGTGCAGCGTGGCGGCAAGGTCGACAATGGAGCTTGGGTCATCCAGTGGACCTGCTACGGCGGCGCCGAAATGCTGTGGCGCCCTTACCAGAACAGGGATCAGGGTCGCCCGTGGTGCGCCACGGGCGACCTTCGCCATGGTCCAGTTCCCGGTCGGAGTTCCGGCAGCGCGGGTACGGGACGTCGTTGACCCGGATGCCGGCCGGCTTCGGGGTGCGTGAGGTCGACGTGACCGCCAAACCGGACAAACGGTGGGTTGTCCGGCTGTACCGGGGATTCGTGGTCGGCAGGCTCGAAACGGACTACTTCGGCCCCGGTGAGGACCGGTTGATCATGGTGGCACAGCCGAGCGGGGTAGGCCGTTCAGGGTATCTCGCACCCCGGTAGTTCCGGTGAAAGCGCCGTGAAAGCCTCGTGCACTGTCTTGCTGCTCCACTTCACCTGGCAAGTGCCGTTGTTCTGGGGTGGAGGAGAGACGATGGAGTGGCGAAGAAAGCCGCTTGCGCTGGTGACCACGCTACTCGGTGTGGCGGCCGTGGTGACCGCCGCGCAGAGCACCGACCAGGAGCCGCCGGTCGCGGCTCCGCACATCACCGAGACAGCTGACCAGAACGTGGCCATGGCCGCCGCGCACCGGCAGCACGAGCCTGTTGTCGTGACGTCACTGGGGACGTCGACCCGGAAGGTGTCCGCGCAGCCGGACGGCACCATGGTTGCCGAACTGAGCGCGCAACCCATGCAGGTCAAGCGGGGCGGCACCTGGGTACCGGTGGACCCGACCCTGGTCATGAATCCGGATAGGACAGTCACCCCGAAGACCGTCACGACCGACACCACGATGTCCGGCGGCGGCACCCGGCCGTTGCTGAAGTACGGCCCCATCACCCTCACCTGGCCAGGCGCGCTCCCGGCGCCTGCGCTGGACGGCCCGACCGCGACCTACCACGACGTCCTGCCGGGCGTCGACCTCGAACTCACCGCCGCGGCGAACAACGTGTCCCAGCACCTGGTCGTCAAGGACGCCCAGGCCGCGCGGAACCCCGCGCTGGCGCGGATCAAGCTCGGCATCAAGGCCGACGGCGTCAAGCTCGCCGTGAAGGACGGTGCCCTGCTGGCGACCGACGCCGCGGGCAACCTCGTCTACGACACCCCGCCGGCGACCATGTGGGACGCGTCGGACGAACGCACCGCCCCGGTCGGTCTCGAACTCGACGGGTCCTCGCTGACCCTGGTCCCCGACCAGAAGCTGCTGACCGATCCGAAGACCGCGTTCCCGGTCACCATCGACCCGGACCTGCACACCTTCGACCGCAGCGACTGGGCGAAGGTGTTCAGCAACAAGCCGAACAGCAAACACTGGTACGGCGCCAACGACGTGGACACGTACGCGAAGGTCGGCCGCTGCTCCGGGCTGAGGGGCTGCACCAACGACAACGACATCGGTGCCGCGCGGTCGTTCTGGCACGAGACGCTGCGCCAGTATGAAGGTGAC
>CBIMJO010000078.1:0-14386 GCA_966244135.1 uncultured Actinocrispum sp.
GACGTGGTCCTGGTCGAGACCGTCGGGGTTGGACAGTCCGAAGTGGACGTCGTGTCGCTGGCGGATACGACGATCGTGTTGCTGGCGCCCGGGATGGGTGACGGGATCCAGGCGGCCAAGGCGGGCATCCTGGAGATCGCCGACGTGTTCGTGGTGAACAAGGCGGACCGGGACGGCGCCGAGGCGACCGTGCGGGACCTGAAGAACATGGTCGCCATGTCCCGGCGTGGTGTGGCGGGAAGTTCGTGGCGCCAGCCGATCGTGCCGACCGTTGCGTCCACAATGGACGGCGTGGACGACGTGGTGAAGGCGATCGAGACCCATCACCAGTGGCTCGTCGAGCACGATGAGCTGGGCCGGCGGCGTTTCCGCCGGGCCCGCGCGGAGGTCGAGGCGATCGCGCTGGAGTCCGTGCGCGCCAGGCTGGGCGGACCGGGCGAGGACGCGTTGCGCCGGTTGTCCGAACGCGTCTCAGCGGGTGAGATCGACCCGTACACCGCGGCCGACCGGCTGGTCGAGGGAATATCCGGCCGGTGACCGGTGCTGGGGGAGATCAGGACACCCGGCGGAAGGGGCTGTTGATGAAGTTCGGGATCTCCACGTTCGTCACCGACGACGGGATCGGGCCGGTCGAGCTGGCGCGAGCCGTCGAGGAGCGCGGGTTCGACTCGCTGTTCGTCCCGGAGCACTCGCACATCCCGGCCAGCCGCGAGACACCGTACCCGGGCGGTGAGCTGCCGCAGCACTACTACCGCACGCTCGACCAGTTCGTCACGCTCACCGCTGCCGCCGTCGCGACCGAGCGCTTGCTCGTCGTCGCCGCGATCAATCTGCTGATCCAGCGCGACCCCATCCACGTGGCCAAGGAGACCGCCAGCGTGGACCTGATCTCCAACGGGCGCCTCATCTTCGGCGTCGGCGCGGGCTGGAACCTCGAGGAGATGCGCAACCACGGCACCGACCCGGACACCCGCGGGGCCGTGCTGGACGAGCGGATCGAGGCCATCAAGGCCATCTGGACCACCGAACCGGCCGAGTACCACGGGAAGTACGTCGACTTCGACCCGATCCACAGCCGCCCCAAGCCCGTCCAGCAGCCCCACCCCCCGATCTACTTCGGCGGCAACTCCACCGCGACCGTCCGCCGGGTCATCCAGCACGGCGGCGGCTGGCTGGCCAACCCGTTCCCCATCGAGCAGCTCACCACCCGCATCGCCGCCATGCGCGACGGCGCCGGCCGCGACGTCCCCGTCAGCGTCTTCGGCGTGGCTACCGACGAGAACATCTGGCGCGCCTACCAGGGCCTCGGCATCGAGCGCGCCGCCCTGTTCCTGCCGACCAAACCCCGCGACGAAACTCTCAAGCTGCTCGACACCTACGCCGAGCAGGTCGCGAAGTTCGAGCAGGGGTAGGGACAACTCCACCATCGGCTCGGGAGTTGGCGCCATTCTTTGTGAAGGGTGGCGTCAATAGCGTTGCCGGCATGACCACACAGACATTGGCGCCGGTGACGAGTCCCGCGCTGCGGCTGACCGGGGTGTCGAAGGTGTACGGGTCCGGCAACAGCGCGGTGCACGCGCTGCGCGATGTCAGCATCGAGCTGCGGCGCGGCACGTTCACCGCGGTGATGGGGCCGTCCGGGTCGGGCAAGAGCACGTTCCTGCACTGTGCGGCCGGTCTGGACCAGCCGACCGAGGGGCAGGTGCTGCTCGGAGACGTCGACCTGGCGCGGATGAACGAGACCCAGCTGACCATCCTGCGCCGGGAGCGGATCGGGTTCGTCTTCCAGGCGTACAACCTGCTGTCGTCGTTGACCGTGCAGCAGAACATCACGCTGCCGCTGCGCTTGGCGGGCAAGCGCGCCGACCGCGGCCTGCTGGAGTCCGTGGTGCGGGCGGTCGGTCTGGAGGGGATGCTGAACCGGCTGCCCAGCGAGCTGTCCGGCGGTCAGCAGCAGCGTGTTGCCATCGCGCGGGCGCTGGTCACGCGGCCGGACGCGGTGTTCGCGGACGAGCCGACCGGTGCGCTGGACTCGCGTACCGCTCGCCAGGTGCTGGAACTGTTGCGAAACGTCGTGACCGGCATGGGACAGACCGTCCTGATGGTCACGCACGACCCGGTCTCGGCCTCGTACGCGGACTCGGTGGTGTTCCTGGCCGACGGCCGGATCGCAGGGGAGATGCACCGGCCGACGCCGGAACGGATCGCCGAGCGCATGACGCACCTCGGGGACCGCTGAGAAGGTGTAGTCCGCTCCACTGTGCGGGCGCGGCGATCGCGGGAGACTGACGAACATGGTGAAACAGTGGGGGAAGAACCTGGGGTATCTGGTCGCGGTGGCCTGCACCGCGCCGATGTCACTGCCGTTGCTGATCTTGTTGCCGATGTCGGTCATGTCGATCGCCTTCGCCGGGATCGGGTTCGTCCTCATCCCGGTGCTGGTGATCGTCATCCGGTTCTGGACCGACCTGCACCGGATGCTGGTCGGGCTGGTCCTGCCCCAACGCGTGCCGCTCGCGCTGCGGATACCGCGGGGGTCGGTGCTGTCCCGGTTCCGTCAGGCGGTGACCGACGCGAACACCTGGCGGGACCTGGTCTGGCTGGTGGTGCACGGGATTCTCGGGTTCTTCCTGGGCTGGATGGCGGTTTTGGTGTGCCTGCTGACCGCGGGCGGGTTGTTCACCACGCTGTTCTGGTGGACCCTGCCGCCGCAGGATGCGTTGCAGATCATGGACGTGGATGTCACCAACTGGGCGCTCGCCTTGGTGATCGGCCTGCCGATGGCGATCTTCGGCGGGATCGCCGCCCGGTACGCGATCCCGTTCCTCGCCCAGACACACGCCCACATGTCCCGGGTGCTGCTCGCGCCGTCGTTGGAGGCGCGCGTCGAGCAGCTGACCGAGACCCGGGCGGGCGCGGTGGACGCGCACGAGGCGGAGCTGCGGCGGATCGAGCGGGACCTGCACGACGGGACGCAGGCCCGGCTGGTGTCGATCGCGATGCGGCTGGGGGTGGCGGAGAAGTCGATGTCCGACGAGGATCCGGCGGCCGTGCTGGTGCGGGAGGCGCGGGAGGGCGCCGAGCAGGCCATGGGGGAGCTGCGGGACGTGATCCGGACGATGTACCCGCCGATCCTGGCCGACCGCGGGCTGTCCGGTGCGCTGACCGCGCTGGGCGCGCGGTGCCCGGTGCCGGTCGGGGTGGAGGTCGGTGAGCTGCCGCGGATCCCGCCCGCGGTGGAGGCGGCGGCGTACTACGTCGTGGCGGAGGCGTTGACCAACGTTGCCAAGCACAGCAAGGCGACGCGGGCGTCGGTCCGGGTGTCGTGGGACGACGCGGTGGTGATCATGGTGGCGGACAACGGGTTCGGCGGGGTCGACGAGGCGCGCGGCACGGGGGTGCTGGGGATGCGGCGCCGGGTGGCGGCCCTGGACGGTACGTTGACCGTGGACAGCCCGAACGGCGGGCCCACCGTGATCTCCGTGGAGGTGCCTTGCGGGTCGTGATCGCCGAGGACAACGTGTTGCTCCTCGAGGGCCTCAACCTCCTGCTGCGGTCCAGCGGTATCGAGGTGGCGGCCACGGCGGTCACCGGCGACGCCTTCGTGGCGGCGGTGCGGTCCCACCAGCCGGACGTGACCATTGTGGACGTCCGGCTGCCGCCGTCCTTCCGCGACGAAGGCCTGCGCGCGGCTTTGGCCGTGCGCAAGGAGTTCCCGTCGCTGCCGGTGCTGGTGCTGTCGCAGTACGTCGAGGAGACCTACGCGGCGGAGCTGCTCGCGGACGGGCGGGGCGGGGTCGGGTACCTGTTGAAGGACCGGGTCAGCCGGGTGGACGCGTTCATCGACGCCCTGCACCGGGTGGCTTCCGGTGGGACGGTGATGGATCCCGAGGTGGTCGCGCAGCTGCTGGTGCGCAAGCGCGACCCGGTCAGCCAGCTCTCGCCGCGGGAGCTGGAGGTCCTCGGCCTGATGGCCCAGGGCCTGGGCAACGGCGAGATCGCCACGCGCCTGGTGGTGACCGATCGCGCGGTGCACAAACACATCGGCAACATCTTCGCGAAACTCGACCTGCCCGCCAGCGACAGTGGCCATCGTCGCGTTCTGGCGGTTTTGGCGTACCTCAACCGTTAGCCTGCTTTGGTGCGGGACGAATGGAACAACGCGGTCTCGGCCCTCGGCGGCTGTGTGGTCTCAACTGACCTGGAATCCCGCTACGCCGAACCCCACCGCAAATACCACAACGCCACACACATCCACGCCGTCCTGCGTGACGCGGCCTTGCTGGTGCCGTCTTTGGACCCCGAGCTGGTCTTGGCGATCTGCGCGCATGACGTGATCTACAACGCTCGCCCGGGCGCCGACGAACGCGAAAGCGCCGCCTGGGCCCGAACCTGGCTGACGGCGTCCTCGGTCCCGGAACCCCACATAGCGGCGGTCGAATCCCACATCCTCGCCACCATCACCCACACCTCCGACGACCCCGCGACCCAGATCCTGCTGGACGCCGACCTCGCCATCCTCGCGGCCCCACCGGATGCATACGACGTGTACACAAGGTGTGTACGAGCGGAATACGCGTCGTATACCGACCCGGAATGGCAGGCAGGCCGCGCCAAAGTCCTGAAATCCCTGCTGAACCGCGAAACCCTCTACCAAACCCCCCGCGCCCACACCCTCTGGAACACCCAAGCCCGAACAAACCTCCACCGCGAACTGACCACCCTCCCCTAACCCACGTCCGGTGGGTGAGAGGCGGGTGCCCGGGTGGGCACCCGCCGGTTGGGTTATCGGGTCCAGCCTGGGATACCCGGCTGGGGGCCGGATGGCAGCGTCGTCGGACCAGCGGCCAGGGTGGCTGCTGCTGGGGGTTCGACTGCGGCGCAACGGGTTCCGGGCGCCGGGGTCTTCAACGTCGCGAAGTAGGTGTTCACGGCGGTGTTGACGCAGTCGCTGCGGCCATAGACACCGTGGCCCCAGCCTTCGTAGGTCAGGAACACGGTCGTGTCCCTGGTCTGGTTGTGCGCGTTGACGGCCCACGCGTAGGCGGTCGCCGGGTCATGCACCGAGTTGAGCATCAGGATCTTCGGTGCGTGCCGGATGTTCAACCGGTGCTGCGGGTTGTTGACCTTTGTGGGCAGGCCGATGCAGCCGGTGTACGCGGTGTGGCCCAACGCGCCGCCACGCATGTGTGGTGCGATCGCGTTCTCGGCCGTGGCCACCGCCTTGTACTCGGCGAAGTTGCGCACCGGCAGGCTCCAGTCCGCGCAGAACGCCGCCTGGAACACGGAGTTCACCTCCTGGTCGGCGAAAGCCTTCTGACCAGTGGGTTTCTGTGCGTCCAGGGAGGCGACGAACTCCGCGAGCGGAGCCCAGGCCGGGCCGTAGAACGCGCCGAAGGACGCCTGGATGACGTTGCGCGCGGTCAATTTCACCGTGGGGTCGTCCGGGTCGGTGAGTTCACCGCGGTCGGCCTTGGCCAGCACGCTGTCCCACACCTTGGCGGCGCCCTTGTCGTGCAGCACACAGGAAGTGGTGCGGTCACACCACTTCACCCACTCGTTGAACGAGTCCTCCGCGGTGGCCGCCTCCGTTGCCGCGAACGCCCACGTTCCCAGGCTGTGGTCCATGTTGCTGTCGATGACCATCGCCCGGATCTTGTCGCCGTACCGCTCGGCGTACTGCTGGCCCATCAGCGTGCCGTACGAGACGCCGTAGTAGTTGATCTTCTTCTCGCCCAGCGCCCGCCGGATCGCGTCCATGTCCTGGATGGTCGCGCCGGTGTCGGCGTGGTCGGTGATGGCGCCGCTGCGCTGGCGGCAGTCCGCCAGCAGTTCACGGTTGTACTTGGCGAGCGCGTCGAACTCCGCCGGTGTCTGCGGGTAGTTCGTCGGCGCGTCCACGAGCTTGTCGAGCGAGCACTTGACCGGCGCGCTGCGGGCGACACCGCGCGGGTCCCACCCGACGATGTCGAACCGCGACTTGATCTCCTCCGGCCAGGCCTTGAACAGCGCGTAGCTCACACCGGACCCGCCCGGGCCGCCCGGGTTGACCAGCATGACGCCCAGCCGCTTGGCCGGGTCGGTCGCCTTGCGGCGCGCCACCGCGAGGTCGAACTTCTCCCCGGCCGGGTTCGCGTAGTCGATGGGCAGCTTCAGGCTGCCGCACTCGCCCGTCGGGTCCTCGGGACACGGCTTCCAGTCGATCGAGCCGACCGGCACCGCGTCGATCTCCGCCGGTTGAGCGTTCGCCAGCGAACCACTGACCACCAGTGCACCGCTGACGAGCGCCACCCCGAACGCCCGCGTGATCGATCGCAAAGAGTTCACCCTCCCTAGTCCTTGCCTGTGTGCGACCGACCCTGCCAACACCGTGAGTGAGCCGGCGACCGCCGGAAGTAGGGAAGCGACCCTGGTTCTGCTCAGGGGTCACCCTGACAGGAGTGCCTCCGCGAGCCGTGCGGTGAACCATTTCTCCGCTTTGCCGTAGGACCAGCCGAAGTCCGTGACCACCCGGTGCCACGAGTCGTGGCCGAGGAAGAACGTGACGGTGTCCTCGCCTTCGGCCAGGCTGCCGCGCAGAACTCCCAGGTCACGCAGCCGCGCGGCGACTTTCCGGGCGCTGGAACGAAACCAGCGGTCCGACTCGGCGGCGATCGCCGCGACCGTCCCGTCGAACGCGGCGTTCACCCTGATGATCGCGAACAGGTCCGCGTTGCGTTCCGCGCTGTATCTGGTCGCCGCGACGGCCAACCGGAGCACCTCGCGCGGATCTCGCGTATGGCGCAGCGACTCCACGAACCCGCCCAGCGTGCTGTCGGCCGCGCTCGTGCGGGCCAGCTCCTCGAGCAAGCGCTGTTTACCGCCAACGCTGGTGTAGATCGTGGCCGTGGCGACCCGGGCCGCCTTGGCGATGTCCCCGATCGTCGTTGCGGCATAACCCTTCTCGGCGAAGAGCCGGCGTGCGGCGGCCAGGATCGCCTGCTGGGTCCCGGCCGCGGCCTCGGCCCGGCGTGGCGAGTTGTAGACGCTCATAGTGCCACTCTGTTCATTAGAGAGCTATTCTGATGAATATGGACGTCATTGTAGTAGGTGCCGGACCAGTTGGCCTGTGGCTGGCCTCGGAGTTGCAACTGGCCGGCGTGTCCACCGTGGTGCTGGAGCGCGCGGCCGAGCGCAGCCCGCACACGAAGGCACTGGGGATGCATGTGCGCACGCTGGAAGTGTTCGCCATGCGGGGCGCGCTGGACGAACTGCTCGCCGCCGGGATGCGCCTCCCGGCCTGGCACTTCGGCCTGCTCGACCGCCGGGTCAGCTTCGCGGGGCTGGACACCCCATATCCGTTCATGCTGGCCATCCCTCAGGTGATCACCGAGGAGATCCTGGAGAAACGGGCCCTCGCGCTGGGCGTGCGGATCCTCCGCGGGCACGAGGTGACCGGGATGACCCAGGACCAGGACTCGGTGCGGGTGGAGGTCAACTCGGAAACCGTGCTGACCGCGGCGTACGTCGTGGGCTGCGACGGGGCCGGGAGCACGGTCCGCAAGGCCGCTGGAATCGCCTTCCCTGGCACCGACAGCACCGCGTGGGGCTACCTCGCGGACGTCACCCTCGACGACCCGCCTCAAGGCCCGTACGCCCAGTACACGCCGCAGGGAGCGCTGATCGTGGCGCCGCTTCCCGGTGGTCTGCACCGGGTGACCGGCTTCGACCCGGCCAGCCCGGACCGCACCGACCTGACCTTGGAGAACGTGCGCGCAAGCGTTTTCGCGGTCACTGGAACGGACTTCGGCATGCGGGACCCGGTGTGGCTGTCCCGGTTCGGCAACGCGGGCCGCCTCGCGTCGACCTACCGCACCGGTCGCGTCCTGCTCGCAGGCGACTCGGCCCACATGCACATGCCCACCGGCGGCCTGGGACTCAACGTGGGCGTTCAGGACGCCATGAACCTGGGCTGGAAACTCGCCGCGGTGGTTCAAGGCCGTTCCCCCGCAACACTTCTGGACACCTACCACACCGAACGCCACGCAGTCGGCGCCTGGGTCGTGCAGAACGCCCAAGCCCAGACGGCCCTGCTGACCACCTTCACCCCGGAGAACCAGGCGCTGCGGGCAACCCTGTCCACCCTGATCGACCGGAACCCCGCCCTGGAACACGACCTGGCCATGCAACTCTCCGGCCTCGACGTGTCCTACCCCGCCGAAGAGGGCGTGCACCCGCTCGTGGGCACCCGAGCACCCGACCTGCACGGCAAGCTCTTCGCCAGCATGCACGACGGCCGCCCACTCCACGTAACCCCAACGGAAGACACCAGACCAGAGTGGAAAGGCATAGCCACAGCCGAAATCCGCCCGGACGGCTACGTCGCGTCGATAACCTAGACACAGCAAAGGGGCGCCCGGGATGGGCGCCCCTTTGGAGTCACCGGCTCAGCACTTCGTCTTGTAGAAGAACTCCGCCTTGTTGGTCATGTCGTCCTTGGTCAGCGCGACCAGCGGCGCGGAGATGTTGCGCTGCACGGCCTTGCCCTCGATGGCGTTCACGGCCTGCTCGATGCCGACCTTGCCGATGGTGGCCGGGTCCTGGGCGATCAGCGCCTGGAACGCACCGTTCTTCAGACCCTCCACTTCGGACGGGCTGGCGTCGAACCCGACCAGCTGCACCTGGCCGACCTTGCCCGCGCTGCGCAGGCCGGTGGCCGCACCCTCACCGGTGTTCAGGTTGGTGGCGAAAACGCCGATCAGGTCGGGGGTGCTGGAGATCGCGGCGGTGACCTTCTGCGCCGCCACGGCGGGCTCGTTGTCGGTGAACTGGATGCCAAGGGACTTCAGGTTCGGCGCCGCGGTCTTCAGCTCCTCCTCGAACCCCTTGGCGCGTGCGGCGGTCGTCGACGTGCCTGCCTTGGTGTCCAGCACCAGCACCGATCCGGTCTTGCCGCTGGTCAGCTTCGCGATGGTCTGGGCCGCGAGCTTGCCGCCCTGGGTGTTGTCCGAGGAGATCGAGGACGCGGCCACGCTGGTGTCCTGCAGCGCGGTGTCCACCTCGATGATCTTGACGCCCATGTCCTTGATGGTCTTCATCTGCGGCGCCATGGTCTTGTCGTCCGTCGGCGCGATCAGCAGCGCGGCCGGTTTCTTGGCACCTAAGGCGGTCACGATCGGGCCCTGCAGGGTCGGGTCGAACTTGTCCGGCGCCTGGGTGTTGAGCGTGTAGCCGGCCGACTTCGCCGCTGCCTCGGCACCACACTGCATGGAGATGTAGAACGGCTCGTTCTTCACCCCGACAACAAGTTCCAGGTTCTTGTTGCCCGATGCGGCGCCACCGCCACCCGACGACTGCGACGCCGGTGCGTTGTTCTCGCCGATCTTGCCGCCGCACGCGGTGAGCAGCGCTCCCGCCGCGAGCACAGCCCCCGTCAGGATGAGCGTCCTCGTTGACACTTGTACCTCCGACTACCTTTTGTTTTGGGCTCGCCTGCGGTGCTGGTCGAACCACACGGCCGCGACCAGGACCGCTCCGACGGCGATCATCTGCCAGTACGGCTGAACACCGATGATGTTGAACCCCTTCTGCAGCACCGCGGGGATGAACACCCCGATGACGGTGCCCAGAATGGTGCCGAGCCCGCCGAACAAACTCGTGCCGCCCATCACCACGGCGGCGATCGCGTTCAAGTTATCCGTTGTGTGCCCGGAGATCGTGGTCGACTGGAAGTAGGCCAGCGACATGAAACCCGCGATACCGGCCAGGAAACCGGTGAGCAGGTAGATGAACGTCAGGTGCCGGGTCACGCCGATGCCGGACCGGCGCGCGGCCTCCGCGTTGGAGCCGATCGCGAACGTGTACCGGCCGAACCTGGTGGTGTGCAGGATGAACCCGAAGATCACCGTGATGATCGCGGCCACCACGACGAGGTTCGGGATGTTGCCCTCGAGCGTGCCGAACCCCAGGCTGTCCCGCAGTTCCAGCGGAACGGTCCGCACGTTGGTGCCGTCGTTCAACAGGCTCGCCACACCAAGGGCCGCGCCCAGCGTTCCCAGGGTGACGATCAGCGGCGGAATGTGCGCCCGGGCAATGAGAAGCCCGTTCAGCAGGCCCCACACCGAACCGCCGAGGATCGCCACGACGAGTCCGACGAGGATGGTGCCCCAGCCCGCGTTGCTGGCGTCCTGGCCCGGGCTCATCCACTCCATCGTCTTGGCGGAGATCATGCCCGCGAAGATCAGCACCGAGCCGACCGACAGGTCGATCCCGCCGGTGATGATCACGAACGTCATCCCGACCGCGATCACCAGCAGCACGGCCGTCTCGATGAACAGCTGCTGGAAGTTGAAGAACGTGAGGAACGAGTCCGGCGCCAGGATGCTGAACACCACGATCAGCGCCAGCAGCACCAGCGCGATCCAGAACGTGTTGGCGGATAACAGCCTTGTCGTGAGGCTGCGCCGTTCCACGGCCGGCAGAGTGTCCACAGTGGTGCTCACGCGGCGTCCTCCTGCGTCAGTGCCCCGGTCATCGCGCCGACCAGGTCCTCGAGCGTCGCGTCGGCCGCGGTGAACCGGGCCACCCGGCGGCCGAGGCGGAGCACCTCGACCCGGTCGGACACCGACAGCACCTCGGGCATGTGGTGGCTGATCAGCACGACGGCCATGCCCTCGTCGCGGACCCGCCGGATCACGTCCAGCACCTTTTCCCGTTGCACCACACCCAAAGCGGCCGTGGGCTCGTCCATGAAGACGACCTTGCTGGCCCACACGACCGACCGCGCGACGGCGACGCTTTGCCGTTGTCCGCCGGACAGCGATCCAATGGGGACGTCAATGCTCTGCAGTGTCACGCCGAGCCGGGTGAACTCCTCCGCGGCCTTGCGGCGCATCTCGGCCTTGTCCAGCACGCCCAACGCGCCCAACAGGCCCTTGCGCCGGATTTCCCTGCCCAGGAACAGGTTCGCGGCCGGGTCCAGGTCCGGCGCGACGGCCAGATCCTGGTACACGGTCTCGATGCCCAGCCGGCGGGCGGTCACCGGCGAGTCCAAGGTGACCTCGTGGCCCTCGATCGTGATCGTGCCAGAGTCCGGGATCTCGGCCCCGGACAGGCATTTGACCAAAGTGGACTTTCCGGCGCCGTTGTCGCCGATGAGGGCGACCACCTCACCCGAGCCGACCTCGAACGAGGCGCCGCGCAGAGCTTCGACCGAGCCGTAGTGCTTGACGATGTTCTGCGCCTGGAGAGCGGCTGTCATTGCGGAACCTCCGGCGGCAGGCAACGGATCGCGGTGACATCACCGTCCACTGTAGCCGGTCCCGCCGCATATGGGAGTACGTATGTATCGCCTTTGTGCAAAGGAAATTGTCCACTTTCGGACTGCAGCGATCCAGAACCCTCAAGCGCCACAACGATGGAGAACGACGGCTCGAGCTCGGCACCGCCGCGGATGCGCTGCGCCCGGAAGAAGGCGGCGGCGTCCTTGCCCAGCAGGTCGGTGACCGGCAAGGCATCCTCGGCGTGCCGGACGATCGAGCCCAGCCGGGCCGCGTCCCAGCCGGACCGGTCCACGCAGTCCAGCACGACGTCATAGCCGAAGCCGAGGTGGCCACCGGCCTCGTCGGCCAGGAAGTCCTTCCACTCCAACGTGACCGACAGGTCGGTCGGCTGCTGGAGCTCCACGATGAACACCCCGGCGCCGATCGCGTGCGGCAGACCGGCGGGAACGAAGACCGTGTCGCCGGGCCGGACCGAGACCTGGTTCAGCGCACCGAGCATCGCCGTGGTGTCCTGTTCGGCCACCCAGTCGGCGACCGTGGCCGCGGACAGGTCCTCCTTGAAACCGATGTGGACGTCACCGCCATCCGCAGGCGTGCCAACGATGATCCACGCCTCGGTCTTGCCGTAGTGCGAGTTCATGTGCGCTCGCGCGAAATCGTTGGACGGGTGGCAGTGCACCGGCAGGCGCTGGCCCGCGTCCAGGAGCTTCACCAGCACAGCGGGATCCGCGCCGAAGTACGTCGAATGTGCTTTGCCCAGCCAGTTCTCCGGGGACACCCGCACGGCGTCGCGCAGCCACTGGCCGTCGTCCAGCCGGGTCAGGCCCTCGGTGGGCTGCCCGTACCTGGTCGTGGTGGAGCCGACCCAGTCCTCCGGCCCGTGGTCGAGCCGTGCGTTCCCGGCGCCGCGCAGCGCCACGATCGCTTCGCCACCGGCGTAGAACTGGTGCGGCTGGTTGGCCGGCAGCCATACCGGAGCGGTTCCTGCGGCGGCGTCTGGGCTGTTCAAGGGCGTACCTCTCCTGATCCCCGGGGAATGATGCTGGCCGGCAGCACGATCCGGCGCGGCGGTGACGTGTCGCCCTCCATGCGGGCGAACAACAGCTCGGCCGCGGCCCGGCCCATCGCGGCGATGTCGTGCGCGAGCACGGTCACCGGCGGGTCGAGCAGGTCGGCCAGCTCGAAGTCGTCGAACCCGGCCAGCGCCGGGCGTCTGTCCAGCGTGGACAGCGCACGCAGGACCATGATGGTGATCCGGTTGTTCCCGGTGATCAGTGCGGTGGCCCCGGCGGCGAGCAGTCTGTCCACAGCGGACTTGACCCCGGCGTCGGTGTGCGGGCCCATCACGACAAGGCTTTCGTCGAACCGGATGCCGGCCCGGGCACAGCCCTCCCGGAACCCGCGCAGCCGCTCGCTCGCGGTGAAGATGTCCGGCGCGTCCCCGAGGAACGCCAGCCGGGAGTGGCCGTGCTCGACCAGATGTCCCACCATGGCAGCGGTTCCGCCGAGGTTGTCGACGAGAACGGTGTCGGCGACCACATCCCCGGCGGGGCGGTCGACGAACACCACGGGCGTGCCCGCGCGCATCTCCGGCACGAGGTAGCCGTGCTGCATCCCGGCGGGGACGACGATGAGCCCGTCCACCCGCCGCGAGCAGAACTCCAGCGCCAGCTCGCGTTCCCGGGCCGGGTCCTCCGCGGACGAGCCGGTGAGCACCTGCCGCCCGTACTGCCGGGCGACCTCTTCCACCGCGCGCGTGAGCACGGAGTAGAACGGGTTCCCGACGTCTTCGAGGACGAGGCCGATGGTCCCGGTCGACATGCCGCGGCGCAGGTTGCGCGCGCCGAGGTTGCGGCGGAAGCCGAGCTGCTCGATCGCGGCCAGGACGCGCTCCGCGGTGTCGGGGTGGACACCGGGCTCGTCATTGACCACCCTGGACACGGTTTTTATGCTCACGCCGGCCAGCCGGGCGACGTCGCTCATGGTCGCGCGGCGGACCTTGCGGGCACTGGGTTCCGACAACGTTGTCATGGTGCGGCGAGTGTCACATCGGGCCGACCGCATGTCAACGGGTGTACCCGGCGAAACCGGTCACGTCGTCACCCGTTTCGGACCTATTACTGCGTTCGGCGTACGTTCCCCTTTCACGATCCAGCGATCAATACCGCCAAGGGTTGACGAAACCGGCGACTCTCCGCATCGTGGCCGACACGAACGGTTGACAGCGACAAGGTTGTCAGTCAATCCGCGTGGAGGCGATCGCAGTGTCATTCCGACCCACTGCCGGAGGTCCGTCCCCCAGCAGACGGCTCGCTTTTCTGCTGGTGTTGGGGCTGGTGACGGGCCTGGCCACGGCCGCGCCGGCGACGGCAGCACAAGACGATCTCGCACAGTTCGTGAACCCCTACATCGGCACCAAACCGGGTGGCCCGGACCACGGCACGGGCGGCGGCGCCGGGAACACGTTCCCGGGCGCCGACGTGCCGTTCGGCATGGTCCAGTGGAGCCCGGACACGGTCACCCACCAGCACGGTGGCTACTTCTACGACGACACCCGGCTGAAGGGCTTCAGCCTGACCCACCTGTCCGGCGCGGGCTGCTCGACCTACCAGGACGTTCCGTTCATGCCCTTCGTCGGCCAGGTGACGACGTCTCCGGCGACGGATCCGGCCCGGTACACCGCGGGCTTCAACCGTGCCAACGAATCCGCGACGCCTGGCGCGTACTCGGTGACCCTGAACTCGGGCGCGCGCGTGGAGCTGTCGGTGACCCAGCGGACCGGCATGGGCCGGTTCACCTTCCCGGCCGGTGCCGCGGCGACGTTGCTGGTCAACACTTCCGGCTCGATCGCGGGCACGGACGACGCCGAGGTCACCATCGGCACGAACACGATCTCCGGCTGGGCCACCAGCGGCAGGTTCTGCGGCGCCGACCATCGGTACCGGGTGTACTTCACCGCCCAGTTCGACCGGCCGTTCGAGTCGATCGGCACCTGGAAGAACGGCGCGGTCACACCCGGGCGGTCCGCGGAGCGCGGTGGTTCACCGGCCAAAGTGGACGTATCCAAGGCCGCGGCCAAGAGCGCGCAACGGCAGGACACCACGGTGTCCGGGCCGGGCTCGGGC
>CBIMJO010000079.1:0-14371 GCA_966244135.1 uncultured Actinocrispum sp.
GAGAAATGAATCCGCAACCCCATGACCGCCCCCAGGATCAGCCCGGGCTCGCCCTCCCGGTGGGTAGATCGTCTCGGGTTCGGGCGCGGTACGCCAGCAGTTTGTGCGGACGGGAAACGAGAAACCCTCGCGTTCCGCCGGAAAGGGGCCTTTCGGGCCTGGACAGGTCCAGACCAGATCCGGGGCGTTTGTCCACTATGAACGATATGAACCATGTCGTTGACTGTCCACAGTGGCTAGTGGCCCGAAAGGTCCTGTTCCCGCGCCACCTCCCTGATCTTGCGAAGGACGACACCGCGGATGTCCCGCACGTCGAACGCGCCGGCCTGACGTGAGTCGTAGCTGGCGTCAGGATTGTCACCAGCCACAACGATGCCGTCGCTGGGCACCAGGGTGTGCTCGCCGGGCAGCCCGGCCACCCTCTTGATCATCAGCGACCGGGTCTCGTTCGTCACGCCGGACAGGAACTCGGCCGGGCTCAGGCCGTTGCCGGGCAGCCGTGGCCCGAGCAGCACGATGATCTGGCCCAGCCGGACCGGCTCGATCCCGCACCGCCGCACCAGAACCCGCTCGCCGGGCAACAGCTCCGGTGCCATGCTCTGACCCTCGACGGTCACAATCATGAACCGGGCACGGAGCAGCAAAACACCGACGACGGCAATCGTCAACGTCACCAGTACCGCGATCACGCCGGCTCCGTAGGACCGGCGACCAGCACGACCAGATCGTCGAACCTGATCACCAGCGCGGCAGCGGAGATACCGGTCACCGCGGCGAAAACCAGGCCGGCAAGGTCCGCATCGGGCCCGGACGCGGCCAGGCCGAGGGCGACCAGCGCCAGCAGCATACCGTTGCGCACCAAATGCCGGCGGCTCAACAGGTCCGCCGATGACCCGAAGCACCGGCACGGCACCTTGACCCCTCGCCGGACCGCGACCTCGATAGCCACGCAGAACACGAGCAACAGCAACCCGGACAGGGCCAGCCCGGCGGTGCTCCACACGACGAGCAGCCCCGCCGCAACGGCTTCACCCGCGACGACAAGGAAAGCGAGCGGTCTGGCCCACGCCGCCGGGGCGAGCCGCAGCACCCGCAAGGTCGTGACGAACCCGCTGAACGCATCGTTGCGCACCTTCCCGGAAGCGGACGCCACGAAGACCAGGAAAAGCGTGAAACGGCAGGCAATGGCCACCGGGGACACGCGGACCTCCTCTCACACCAGACTGTCGGACTGCTGATAACCCTGTGCCTGCATGGTGAACAGCCGGGCGTACTCACCCGCGGCCGTCATCAGCCCCCTGTGGCTGCCGTGTTCGATGACCCGGCCGTTGGCGAGCACGTAGATGTCGTCCGCGTCCCGGGTGGTGCTCAGCCGGTGCGAGATCAGGACTTTCGTGCTGCCGGGGGCATGCGTCCGCAGGGTCTCGTGGATCTGGTGCTCCGCCTCGGGATCCAGGCCGGAGCTGGGCTCGTCGAGGATCAGCAGCTGCGAACCCTGCCGGAACAGGCCGCGAGCCAGGGCCAGCCGCTGCCATTGCCCGGTGGACAGGACCACGCCCACGTCCGAGCCGCCACTCAGCCATTCCTCGGCGCCGGAGTCCGCGGCGAAGGTCCGGCTCAGCAACGTGTCATACCCGGCGGGCAGCTGCGACACGGCCTCATGGACACCCGCCAGCCGGGCCGCCGACTCGATCCCCGTACGGTCCCGCAGCCGGGACAGGTCGGCCAGGCCGATGTTCTCGGCCGCGGTCAGGTCGTACTCCATGAAGTCCTGGAACACCGCGCCGATCCGGGCGCGCAGCTCGGCGGGGTCCAGGTCGCGCAGGTCGACGCCGTTCCACTGCACCGATCCCTTGGTCGGGTCGTAGAACCGCAGCAGCAGCTTGACGATCGTGCTCTTGCCCGCGCCGTTGCGGCCGACCAGCGCGGTCGCCGCCCCGGCCGGGATGAACATGTTGACCCCGCGCAGCACCCACGGGTGGCTGGGCGAGTAGCGGAACCACACGTCCCGGAGTTCGATGCCCTGCCGCAACACGGGCACCGCCGCCGGGCGAGGCGATACGGGCAGCTCCGGTTCGGCCTGGGTCAACTCGAGGTAGTGCTCGAAGACGAGCAAGGACCGCCGCGACACCGCGTAAGCGCCGACGACCTGGGCCAACGCCGCCTGGACGCCGACGAGCGCGGCGACGAACATCGAGATGTCACCGACGCTGAGCCGGCCGTTGCCCGCCGAGACGATGGCCAGCGCGAACCCGGCACCGGCCACCAGCGCGGACAACAGCGACAAACCACCCTGTGTGCGGAGTTCACGCTGGTCGAGGCCGCGTTCGGCGGCGTTCGCGGCCCGCCGTTCGGCCAGCATCCGCTGCCGGAAGAACCCGGCCAGCCCGAACAGCCGGGCCTCCTTGGCCGCGCGGGTGTCGCTGAGCAGCTTGGCGTAGAACACTTCCCGCCGGATCGCGGGCGTCATCTCCAGCAGAACCGCGGCGCGGCGGTTGGCGAGCGCCCGTTCAGCCAGGATGGCGGGCACGCACGCGACCACGACGGCCACGGTGACCAGCGGGTCGAGGATGGCCAGCGATCCGACGAAGCCGAGGGCGGTGATCACCCCGCGGCTCATGCCGACCGCGCTGTTGATCACGTTGCTCGGTGTCGACCGGCCGGACTCCTGAGCCAGCCGCAGCCGGTCCTGGAACGCGGGGTCCTCGAACCGGCCGATCCCGACGAACCGCTCGGTCGCGGCATACAGCCGGTCCTCGCTGAACACGGTGATCCGCCGGTCCGACTCGGCCCGCAGGTACTCCAGCGCGTGCGGGATGACGCCCGCGACGATCCCGGCCAGCGCCAGGCCGGCGACCAGCCAGAGCAGCGCCGAGAGGGTCGCTCCGGCCGTCACGGAGTCCAGGATGAGCTTGATCAGCCAGGCGGTGGCCACCGGCGCGAGCGCGCCGAGCAGCGTCAACGGCACGAACGCCACCAGCAGCGGAGCGGCGGCCTGCCAGGCGATGCGCAGAGCGGCGGGAACAGGCCGGTTCATCGACCGGCCTTGGCCAGCGAGCCGAGGAACTCGGTGATGTCCGGCGACGACGCGGCTACGTGCTGGTGGCCGTCCAGGACGTACACGACCGGCAGCGACTGCACACCGAACGCCTTGGTCAGCGGTCCGTCGAACGGTTCGGTCACAACGTGCGCGACCGGCTCCAGCCGGGCCGCGAGCGTGCTCAGCTCCGGCTCCTCGCCGGTCAGCACGGTCAGCACCCGCTGCTTGCCGTCGGGCAATGCGGCGGCGAGCTCGATGAACTCGGGAACCTTGGCCACACACGGTTTGCAGTGCGGCGACAGGAACACCACCAAGGCGCCGTCCATCAACGAGTCCAGCGACACCGGCACGCCCTCGGTCGTCACCGCGGTGAACCCGGCCGGGGTCGAACCCGGCACCAGGCCGCGCACCGGCGTCCAGTTGTCGGCCGGCGTGGGCTGCCGTTCGCCCAGTTCCCGCAGCCGTTTCACCACCCCCAGGGTGAGCAGCAGGTCGATGATGCACAGCAGCGCCACGGCAGCGACGAGACTGATCACAGGGTGATCCTTTCTTTCCGGGAGACGCCAAGGCAGTGCCGGGCGCGAACAGGGAGGCGCCGCGCCCGGCACCGGTCAGATCAGCACGACACGCACTTGGTCGTGCAGATGCTCACGCCCCCACCGACATAGCAACACCGGAAGGCCCACGGCCCCGCGCACCAATCGCAGTAACACCCAGGTGGTGCGGCAGCCGACGCGGTTGCCTTCGGCGCGACCTTCGACAGCAGCCTGTCGCCGAGCTTTTCCAGCAGTGCGACCATATTCGCTTCCTTTCGCCGATCGGGCGGCCGGTCTGACCGGCTGCCCGCCAGCCATCATCGGCGGCCGGCCGGTCACAAACCTTGCGAGAAACCTGGAATCCCGGCGGCGTTCTGCGATATGCAGGACACAGGGCGAGGGGGCGAACGGGGGACGCTGGTGGATTTCCGGCTTTTGGGACCTGTCGAGGCATGGAGCGACGGTCACTTGGTCGAGGTGGGGCACGCGCGGCAGAAGTGCGTCCTGGCGGTGCTGCTGGTCGAGGCGAACAAGGTGGTGTCCGCCGATCAGCTGGTGGATCGCGTATGGGGAGAGCGGCCGCCGCAGCGCGGCCGTGACACGCTGTACAGCTACCTTTCCCGGCTGCGCAGGGCGTTGCCGTCGAACATCCTGCGGCGTTCCGGCGGGTATGTGCTCGCGGTCGAGGACGACGAACTGGACCTGTCCGTCTACCGGGACCTCGTCGCGCGGGCGCGTGCTTCCGCAGATCCCGAGCTGGCACGTTCCTTGTTCGCCGCGGGACTCGAGCTGTGGCGGGGCGAGGCACTGGCCACTTTGGACACTCCGTGGCTGGTGGAGGTCCGCCGTGAGCTGCAGGACGACCGGTGGGCCGTCCAGTTGGACCACATCGACGCCGTGCTCGACTGTGGCGGTCACGCGGGTCTTTTGCCCGCGTTGGCCGGTTATGTCGAGGATCATCCGCACGACGAGCGGCTGGCCGGTCAGTACATGCTCGCGCTGTACCGGTGTGGCCGGCAGGTCGACGCGCTGGACCACTACCACCGCACGCGATCGCGGCTGGTCGAGGAGCTGGGCACCGAGCCCAGCCCGCCACTGCAGCGTCTGCACCAGCAGATCGTGGCCAACGACCCGGGGCTGGCCGGCCGGGTGGCGACGGTGCAGGCCCGTTCGGTGCCGCATCAGCTGCCCGCGGCGCCGCGGTCGTTCATCGGCCGGGTGGACGAGATGAAAGCGTTGAGCGCGGCCATGGACGCCGGGGGAACGGTGGCGATCTCGGCGATCGGCGGCGCGGGTGGCATCGGCAAGACGTGGCTGGCCCTGCAGTGGGCGCACCAGCACCTTGACCGGTTTCCGGACGGTCAGTTGTTCGTGAACCTGCGCGGCTTCGACCCGTCCAATGAACCGATGTCCCCGGCGGTGGCGTTGCGGGGCTTCGTCGAGGCGCTCGGCGCGGACAGGGTGCCGATGGATCCCGATGCGCTGGCGGCGTTGTACCGGAGCTTGATGAATGACCGGAAAGTGCTGGTGGTATTGGACAATGCGCGGGACAGCAGCCAGGTCTCGCCGCTGCTGCCCGGAAGTCCCGGCTGCGGCGTCCTGATCACCAGCCGCCGCAGGCTGGCCGGGCTCGTCACGACGCACGGCGCTCAGTCGGTGTCGCTGGACACGCTGGATTTCGACTCGTCGAAGCAACTGCTCGGCTCGCGCCTGGGCGCGGAACGGATCGCCGCCGAACCTGGCGTGGTGGCGGACATCCTGCAGCACTGTGCCGGGCTTCCGTTGGCAGTCGGTATGGTCGCGGCCCGGGCCACGCTCAATCCCGATCTCCCGCTGGCTTTGGTGGCTCACGAGCTGCGGGATCACGCGGCCCGCCTGGATGCCCTGAATCCCGGTGAGTCCGACCTGCGGGCGGTGTTCTCGACCTCGTGCCAGGCCTTGAGTCCGGCCGCGGTGGCGACCTTCGGGTTGCTGGGGCTGGCTCCTGGGCCGGACTGCGGGCTGCCCGGTATCTCGGCGCTGATCGGCAAACCCGCGGGCATGATCATGCGGGAGCTTGAGGACGCTCACCTGGTGACGCAGGCGGTTGCCGGCCGCTACCGGATGCATGACCTCGTCCGGCTGTACGCGAGCGAGCTCGGTGATCCCACTGAGGTGGACCGCTTGGTCGACTTCTACCTGCGCACGGCCTATGCCGGCGACCGGTTACTGGCGCCGCAGCGCGATGTCGTGGACATTCCTTTTGAGACGCAGCCCTTCGTCGGCGAGGCGGAGGTTCTGGCGTGGTTCGACGTTGAGCATCCGTGCTTGATGGCCGCTCAGCAGTTCGCGTTCACCCAGGGGAACTACGGTGTGGTGCCACGGCTCGCGTGGGCGATGGACAACTACCTCTGGCGCCGGGGCCGGTGGCTCGACCAGCTCGCCACCTGGCAGCTGGGGCTGGCCGCGGCGGAACAACTGGGGGACACCGAGATGCGCGCCAAGGCACACCGCATCCTCGGGGCGACCTTCACCCGGGCGGAGCGGTTCGCCGACGCGGTGCACCACCTGACGCAGGCCCTGGCCCTGGTCACGGAACCCGGCGACCAGGCGTACATCCACAACTACCTGGCGGAGACCTGGGAGCACCAAGGCGAGTTCGGCCGCGCGCTGGACCACGCCGAGAACGCGTTGAGACTGTTCGAAACCCTCGACAAGCCACTGTGGCGGGCGGACGCGCTGAACTCGGTCGGCTACCTGGAAGCCCGGCTGGGCCGGTACGACGAGGCACGCGTGCACTGCGAGGCCGCCCTTGCCTTGTACGGCAACGACAGCCGCTACCCCGGCGCCCCGGGCGCCCTCGACAGCCTCGGCTACATCGCTCGCCACACCGGCAACCCCACCCAAGCTCTCGACTACTACCAACAAGCGCAATTCCTGTTCCACGACATCGGCAACACCTACGAAGAAGCCAACACCCTCTCCCACCTCGGCGACATCTACTCCACCCTCGGCCACAGTGGTGAGGCCCGCCAGGCCTGGCGGGAGGCCATCGCCCTCTACGAAGCCCAAGGCCGTACCGCGGACGTCGAACGCCTCCAACACAACCTGTGAGCCCAAAGGCTTCTCGAGCGCAATCGGGCGCCGGGATTACCCGCAGACCGGGGATTGGCCGAGATCTCGTTGAACCCGTTCGGCGTCCGCTTTCCGGTTCTGGATCCGGTACAGCTCCACCGCTTCGTGCCAGGCTTGGCGGGCTTCCTCGTGCCGTCCAAGCGCGGTGTAGGAATGCGCGAGGCGGTCGTGGGTGTCAGCCTCCAGGTAGCTGGCGCCGATCTCGTGCATCAGGATCCGGGCGGCCTGGAAGTGGGTGATGGCGTCGGTGTGGTTGCCGGTGTGGTGGGCGATGTAGCCGAGGCTGTCCAATGTGGTCGCTTCGCCCTCGGTGTTGTGCTGGTGGCGGAACAGGTCGAGCGCGGCCTCGCAGTGTTCACGGGCTTCCTGGTATTCGCCGATGACCGCGGCGTACCAGCCCACGGCGTTGAGCGCACCGGCCTCCCAGGTCGGGTTGCCCACCGCGCGGCTCAGCTGGAGGGCGCGGGCGGCGTGGTCGTGGGCTTTGTGGCCGTCGCCGCGCTCCACCCACGCGGCGGCGAGTGTGCGGTGGGCGTGTGCTTGGTTGGTCTGGTCGCCGTGTTCTTCCGCGAGGGCGAGGGCGCGGTGCAAGTGGTCGGTCGCGTCGGTGTGCCGGCCCAGGTCGGCGTGGGCGCGCCCGAGAAGGCGGTGGGTGAGCATCTGGATGGCGGGGTCGGACATGTGCTCGGCGGCGTCCAGGCCGGTCCGCCAGACGGTGAGCCGGTCGCGCAGGTGCCCTCGCCTGCGGTGGAACGTTTCCAGTGCCCAGGCCAGGTTCCAGGCCTGCTGGCCGCGTGTCGCCTGCTGGGCGGCCAGCAGGCACTGGTGTTCGGCGTCGAACCACGCCAACGCAGCCGATTCGTCCGGCAACGCAAGGGGTTCCGCACCATCGACGGGCGCTGGGACCCGGATCTGGTCGCGGTGCGGGTTCAGCAGGCGGTCCGCGGCCAGCGCGGTGTGCAGGTAGAAGTCGATCACCCGCTGCACGGCCGGATCCGGCAGGGCCACATGACCGGCGGCGTGCCGGCGGATCAGGTCGTGCATCCGGTAACGGCCGTCAGCGCCTTGGCTGAGCAGTGACGACTGTTCCAGGCCGCGCAACACCGTCCGGGTGTCATCAAGGGAGAGGCCGATGAGGCTGGCGGCGGCGACCAGGCTGATGTCCGGCCCCGGCGCGACGCCGAGCAGCGCGAAAGCCGTGGCCTGCTTGGGGTTCAGGGCGTGCAGCGACCAGGACAGCACGGCCGACAGGCTGGCGGCGGGATCATCGTCGTCCAGCTCGCGAAGTTCCTCCGCCAGCACGGAAAGCGAGATCTGCGGGCGGGTGTGGGCGTGCGCGGCGATGATGCTCAACGCCAGCGGGAACCCGCCGCACAACGTGATCAGCCGCTCCATCGCGTCCGGTTCGGCATCCAGCCGCGCGCAACCGAGCCGTGCGGTGAGCAGTGCACGGGCCTCGAGGTCGGACAGCACGTCCAGCGGCAGATTCCGGGCGCCGTGCTGGGTGATCAGGCCGGGCAGCCGGTTGCGGCTGGTCACCAGCACGGTGCAGGTCTCGCTGCCGGGCAGCAGGGGAGTGACCTGGGCTGTGTCGGCGGCGTTGTCCAGCACGAGCAGCATCCGCGTGCCCGCGATCAGGCTGCGGAACAGCGCGGTCCGGGCGTGCGGATCCGCTGGGACGGTGTCCGCGCCGAGCGCTTCGAGGAACCCGCGCACCGCCACCGCCGGGTCCATCGGGTTGCTGTCCGGGCCGAACCCGCGCAGGTCCACGAACAACTGCCCGTCGGGGAACCGGGAGGCGTGCCGGTGCGCCCAGTGCAACGCCAGCCAGGTCTTGCCGATCCCGCCCGCACCGGCGATGGCCGAGATGACCACGGTCCCGCCGCCGGGCGACGCGTCGAGGCGGTCCAGCTCGTCGAGCCGGCCCACGAACGACGCGGGCGCGGCGGGCAACTGGCGAGGCGGTGTCGGCTCTGCCGGCGACCCCGCGGCGAGGATCTGCCGGTGCACCTCCTGCAGCGCGCCACCCGGGTCGACGCCAAGCTCGTCGACCAGCCGCTGGCGGGTCTGCCGGTAGTGCTCCAGCGCGTCGGCGGACCGGCCGGCCTGGTGCAGCGCACGCATGTACTGGCCCTGCACGCGTTCGTCCAACGGGTGGTCGGCGGCCCGTTCGGACAGCTCGACCACCAGGTCGTCGCCCTGCCCCGCCCGGAGCCGGACGTCGACCAGGTCGTGCTGCGCGGCCAGCCGCTCCTGGCCGAGACGTTCCCGTTCGGCCTCGGCCCACTCACCTTCGACGCCGGTCAACGCGTCGCCATGCCACAGCCCGAGCGCCTCGGTCAGCAGCCGCGCCGCGTGAGCGTCATCCTCACGGGCACGTGCGCACAGCTCCCGGAACCTCTGCAGGTCGACCGTCCCCTCGGCGGTGAGGGCGTACCCGCCGGACCGGCGCACGATCGCCACGTCGTGCGCGCCCGCCAGGACCCGCCGAAGCCGCTAGATGTTACTGTGCAGCGTCGGACGTGCGCGCCGCGGCACGTCCGCGCCCCAGACCCGCTCGATCAACCGGTCGACCGGCACCACCCGGTCGGCCTCCACCGCGAGCGCCGCGAACATGCACCGCTGCCGTGGCGGCCCCAGATCCACCACCTGTCCGTCGACATGCGCGGCCAGCTCACCGAGCAGACGCCCCACTGGCCCCCACCTCCTGACTACCAACCGTTGCAAGCCGCTGGCCGTCCGCGCAACCCCGCCAGGCCGGTTGAACTGCGGTTTGCACGATTCCGCAAGGAAATCAGAAGGCGGCCCGGGCATCCTGAGCCGTCGCCCGGAGACCTGGAGGGGTACATGATCAAAAAGGCCATCGCGACGCTGGGGGTGGCGGCAGCGGCACTGGTGTGCCTGGTGCTGCCCGCCGCGCAGGCGCAGGCCGGCCCGCTCGACTGCCAGAATGGCACGAGCTATGGCGTCGTGCAGAAGACAGCACCGGTGAAGGCGGGCAGCACCCGGGTCGGAACCGTCATGATCTGCCGGGACAGCGCCTACGACTACTGGGGCTACGTCGTCTACGACTGGGAGATGACGGTCAGCGAGTACGCGACGCTGGACTTCTACCGGTACCGGGACGGCGTCCTGTTCGACACCGTGAGCTGCGACGATGTAGGCCCGGACGGGAACGTGACCCCGGGCCAGACGCGGTGCTGGACGCACAAGCTGGAGGGCCTCAGCGGCCGCTGGACCTTCCGCGCCAAGTCCGACAAGTACAGCAGCCACACCGGCGCCAAACTCGCCACCGGCATGACGGTCATCGGCCGCTGACTTGTCCCCGCCGCTGACCTGGTCACGTCGGGTCAGCGGCCGGGCACGGTGAACATCTGGGGCGGGATCCGTCCGTCGCCCATCTGCACTGACATCGCGGTGAACAGGTTCCGGTCGTCGAAGCGGACGTCGACGGTGAGCCCCGGGCCGGTGATGCGGGTGACGTCGCCATCGTGGGCGAGGTCGAGATCCGGACGGCGCCGGGCGTAGGAGTCCACCGCGCGGCGCTGGTCGTGGAACGACAGTTCGGTCAGTCCCTGCTGCAACACGCGCGCGACCCGCTGCGCTTCGGGCGGTGACAGCCGGAAGTCCGGATGGTCGATCAGCATGCCCGCGCGAGTCCCGCCACCAACAGGACCCTGGTACCCGGTGAACCGGCCCGAGACGGCCTTGGTCACCTCCATCATGTACGACGCCACCACAGCCGGTTCCGTTGGTGCGCCGGGCAAGGCGCTGAACGGCACCTCCGCGATCGCCAGCTCCGGGATCCCGTGCCGGTCGCCGAACTCCTTGATCTGCAGGGCCGCCACCATGATCCGCTCGGGATACCCCGACGGGTCCGACCACGACCACAGCCACGACTGCGGGCCCGGCGCGGCCGTGCCGAGGAACTGAACGTCCGTGCAGGCCACCGTGGTGTGCTCGTTGCTCAGCTCGAAGCGGCCCGCCTCCAGGTCCATCCACCACGACGCCAGGCCCAGCACGTCGTACAGGTGCAACTGGTGCTCGAGCGACAGCAACCCGGCGTCGTCCTTGAGATCCCTGAAGGTGACCATGCCGGAACCATAGTGGAGGCTTCCCCTGCTCCACGGCCGTTTCGCCGAACTCGTCCGGTCCGTCTCCGGTCGAAGTGGACTACGTATCTCGTGGGGAACCGGACCATCGCTGTTCTGGTCCACTTCGGACCCGCGTGTGTGATCCAGTGGCCTAAGTGGACCGTTCGCGTGTTGCAGTCCTCTCCATTTCGTGCGGAGGGACACCGGCTCGTGGTGCCGGGCGGGCTCGATCCGGCCGATATCCTCGAAGACGTGCTGCGCGACTACAGGCTCGTGGCCGGAACGCCGCATGGCGGCAACAAGTGGGTCATCGGCGCGACCCGGACCCGCAGCGGGCGGCCGATCCTGGCGAGCGACCCGTACCGGGCGATGACGTTGCCGTCACACCGGTTCCTGACCCACCTGGTGGCGCCCGGGCTGAACGTGATCGGCGCGGGGGAGCCGCATCTGCCCGGGATCTCGCTGGGGCACAACGGGTCCATCGCGTTCGGGCTGACGTCCTCCGGTATCGGCCAGGAGGACCTGTACGGCACGTTGCCGGTGCCGGGGGACGGCCGGTACGAGTGGGCCGGGTTCCGGTCCACCGAGCTGTTGCCGAGCTCGGTGAACCCGCCCGAGGACTGATCGTCGCCGCGAACGAGCAGAACTTCCCGCAGGAGATCCCGATCGGGTACGACTGGCTCGCCCCGCAACGCGCCAACCGGATCCGCGAGGTACTCGCCTACGGTACGAAGTGGACGGTCGAGGGCAGCCTCGCCCTGCAGGTGGACGAGCTGAACCCGTTGGCCCGCAGGGTCGTGCCGCTGCTGCTCTCGGGTCGGCGGGCCGCCCGGCCGACCCGGTGGTCCGCCGGGCGCTGACCGTGCTGCGCGCGTGGGACTTCTTCGACACCGCCGATGCCGCCGCGCCCGCGGTGTTCCAGGTGTGGTTCCGCCGGCACCTGCGACCGGCGCTGCTCCGGGACGCGCTGGCACCCCACGTCAAGCCCGGCCGGCTGGCCGACGCGGTCGCGGCGGTGCTCCCGGACGAGATGCTGTCCGGCGACCCCCGCGTGGACCTGAAGCTGCTGCGCTCGCGCCTGGACGACCCGGCTTTGGTGCCGTTGCTGCGGTCGACGTTCGCCGACGCCGTGAACGAGCTCGTGGCGAATCACGGCAGGCGGCCGGAGGCGTGGCGGTGGGGCGACCTGCACACGCTGACGTTCACGCACCCGCTGGCGAACCTGCTGCCCACGAGCTACGGGTTACCGCCGTTCCCGCGTGGCGGAAGCGGTGACACCGTCGGCAGTGCGGCGTCCGACTCGTCGTTCCGCCAGGTGCTCGGTGCGTCGTTGCGGATCGTCATTGACGTCGGGGCGTGGGACGAGTCGGTCGCGGTCAACGCCCCAGGTCAGTCCGGGTGCCCGGACTCCCCGCATTACGACGACCACATCGACGCCTGGTCGCGCGGGAACGCGGTCCCGCCGTCGTACTCCCGGCGGGCGGGGGAGCGGGTCGCCGAGTCGCGGCGGGGGTTGCGGCCGGCGGCCGGCACAGATCAGCCGGCGGCGTTGTCTTAGCTGGCCAGGATGGGAGGGGGTGCCATGAGCAGGGTCGGCGTCGACCTGCACCTGGAGGTGCGCGGTCCCAGGGTGCTGGCAGGGCTGACCGGGGCGCTGCGGGACGCGGTGCGGACCGGGCGGCTCACGCCTGGCACGAAACTGCCATCCAGCCGCAGCCTCGCGGAGGATCTCGGGGTCGCGCGGAACACCGTGGTGGCCGCGTATGCCGAACTGATCGACGAGGGCTGGCTGACCGCGCGGCAGGGAGCGGGCACTCAGGTCGCCGACCGTCGTCACGCGGTCACCGAGCCGCGGCCGCCCGTGCGGAGACCATCGTCCGACGAACGTCCGCTGCACGATCTGCGCGCCGGCCGGCCGGACATCTCGTCGTTCCCGCGGGCCGCGTGGGTCAAGGCGACCAGACGAGCGACCGAGCACGCGCCGGGAAGTGCGTTCGTCGCGACGCCACCGGCGGGGCGGATGGAGCTGCGGCGCGCGTTAGCGGACTACCTCGCCCGGGCTCGCGGCGTCTACACCGACCCGGAACGGATCGTGATCAGCTCCGGCGCCTCCCACGGCATCGCCTTGCTGGCGGCGGCATTGCGGGCGCGGCGGACCGGTGCTGTCGCGGTTGAGGCGTACGGCATGCCTCTGCACCGCGAGCTGCTCGGCAGAGCTGGGCTGCGGACCCCGCCGATCCCGGTGGACCAGCACGGCGCCCGCACCGATCGGCTAGCCGGTGGCGGTGCGGTCCTGCTGACCCCCGTGCACCAGTTCCCGACCGGCGTCGCCCTGGATGCGCGACGGCGAGCGGCCGCGGTCGACTGGGCCAGGGCCAACGGCGGCCTGGTCATCGAGGACGACTACGACGGCGAGTTCCGCTACGACCGCAAACCCGTCGGCGCCCTGCAGGGCCTCGACCCGGACCACGTCGTGTACCTCGGCACCGCCAGCAAGGCGATCGCCCCGGCCCTGCGCATCGGCTGGATGGTCGTGCCCGACTCGCTCGCCGGGGACCTCGCCCGCGTGCTCGGCGGCCTGGGCGTCACCGGGATCGTGGAACAGCTCGCCCTCGCGGAACTGCTCGACTCCGGCGGCTACGACAAACACGTCCGGATCATGCGCGGCCGCTACCGCCAGCGCCGGGACGAGCTCGTGGAGATGGTCGCCGGCCGCGGCGAGTCCGTCCGCATGCCCGGCATCGCCGCGGGCCTGCACGCCGTCATCGAACTCCCGCGAGACACCGAGAAGGCGATCGTCGCCAGCGCCGTGGCCCGCCGCCTGGCCGTCTACGGCCTCGACACCTTCCGGCACCCCACCGTGCCGCGCGACCGGGACGCCCTCGTCGTCGGCTTCGGCGCCCCGTCCCCCAGCGGCTGGCCCAGCGCCCTCAACGCCCTGTCGCGGATCCTGCCCGACCGGTTGTAGGAAATGGTGGCCCTGGTGGTTGTTCGGCAACACCGGGAGAATCCGGTCAGAAGTCGCCCACGACGTCGTGCGCTGGAAGGACCTGGCCGTGCGCCGGAGTACTCGAACGGTCCTCGCTGGCCTGCTCATGCTCCCGGTCGCCAGCGCCATGTTCCAGCGGTTGGCCGAACGCCGGGACAATCGCCGGTTTCCGCCACCGGGCGAGCTGGTCGACATCGGCGGCCGAAGGTTGCACGTCATCCGGTCGGGCGAAGCCGGCCCGGTCGTGGTGGTGCAGCCAGGGTTGGGGACGCCCGCCTTGGAGTGGGTCCGCGTCCAGCGTGCCTTGGCTGACTACTCGGACGCGACGGTCGTGGTGGTCGATCGCGGCGGCATCGGCTGGAGCGACCCGGCCCCGTGGCCGCGGACGCCCTCCGCGATGGCTGACGAACTCGACGCCCTGATCACGGCGCTGCGCATCGATCGTCCGGTGATCATGGTCGGACACTCCCTGGGCGGCCTGATCGCGCGTGTGTTCGCGGCCCGTCATCCGGCGCGGGTGGCGCGGTTGATCCTGGTCGAGGCGTGGTACCCGATCGCGGCGACCTCGTTCAACGCCCTGTGCCAGTGGAGGTCCAAC
>CBIMJO010000080.1:0-14370 GCA_966244135.1 uncultured Actinocrispum sp.
ATCTGGGTGTGCAGCCGGGCAAGGACAGCAAGATCAGGCTGCTCAACCTGGCGGACCTGTCCGGCACGGGCGGGCCCGGCAACCTCGGCGGGGAGTTGCAGGTGTACTCCTTCCCGAAGATGGGCAACATGCGGTCGCAAGGTGCGGTGTGGACGAACCCCAAGGACGGCGCCGCATGGATCTTCGTCACCGGGCACGGTGGCGTCGCCGGGTTCCAGATCGCCGTGGACGCCGGCGGGAACCCCAGTCTGAGCCTGAAATGGACATTGCTGAACAGTTGGACCACATCGGCCTTCGTGGCCAACGGAGTGCTCTATGCCGCCAACGGCGGTGGCGAGCACACCGACACCATCAAGACCCGTCAGGTGCAGGCAATCGACCCGGTGACCGGGAAGGTCGCCTGGACCGGATCGATCGGCCAGCACCACTGGTCGAGCCCGATCATGGCCAACGGTGTGCTGTACATGGTCGACGGCAACTCCGGCGGATTCGGGTCGGGCACATCAGGTCATCTGATCGCCTGGTCCACCGGCTGACCCATGGCCTCGCCCCGACGGTGCCACTGTCGGGGCGAGGCCACAATGGACAGTCAGAACCTGCATCTGCTCGAACCCGTCGGCGGATACCCGGCCCACCGCGCGACATGCGAGCGCCGGCACTTGGCGGCGGTAGCGGTACGGCACGGGAATGCGATGCCATCCGCAGGGCGGAACTGCAGCCATCGGCTCCGGTGTCAGGCGGGGATTCGCATCGGCGGTGCGCCGCGCAGGCAGGTGGGAAGGACCTCAGCCAACTGCGAATGAGGTGATCGTGGAGTTCAGGGGTGATCGGGTCTCTTGTTCCCAGCTGTCGCCTCGGACACGGCACGAAGCGCAGGGTGTACGTCGTCACCGAACATACGCTGTACGTCCGTGCCGGGGAGGCTCGGCATCTCGGCCCAGTGCGTGACCACCTCCTCGCCAGTCGGTTCGCCGTTGGGGAGGCGGACCTCTCCGTCGGAGTCGTAGAAGCAGTTCTCGATGACCTCCCCGGTTTCCTCCACGGGGTGGACACGGCGGAAGTACATGGGGAGTACCAGCCAGAACTCCCGACCGGAGAGCGAGTCGGGGTCATCTTCCGGCTGGCCGGGATAGCGACCGGTCACGGCCGCGACGATACCGGCACCGTCGTAAGGGAGTCGCTCGTCGGCCCGGATCCATTCGACTGTCGTCTTCATGCAGACGGTACTTTCTGATCGAGAACCGTTGATTGAGTGCCAGTCCACCCCATCTCGTGGCTCGCCGCATCGGGAATGCCCCTCAGCGCGACCCCGGGATCACTCCCAGCCGCGCATCGCCCGCGACGGCAACGGCGCGACCATCCACATCGCGCCGACGCTCCTGCCGGATGAGACCAACGCGACCGCCGCCGCGTTCTGGACCAGAGCACAGACTTTCTTCCAGACCAGCGGCCTCTGCGACCACCTCGATGTCCGAAGTGGACTCGAGGATCCTCCGGATGCCGCTGCGGACCAGTTCCACGTCCTCTCCAGCAGCAGGACTCGTACCGTTACGACGGCTTCTCGGCCTGACCTACAGCGACTACGAGGTCATGGCCCCGCAGGCCACCAGGCTGCTCGGGCTGACCCGGCAACAGGTGGAGCAGGAGATCGGCAATACAGTTCCGGTCAGAGCAGTCGCGATGCAGCGCGCCTATCCGCTGGCGTTCTTCGACTTGCACCCGCGCCAGCGCGGGCACCTCCTCGACCCGCCGTCACCACGTTTCCCGGAAGTCACCTTCATCCCATGGCCGGGACCGGCAGAGCCCGGGTGAGTCGGTGATCCTGGTGTTCACACGATTCCCGGCCGGATCAGGCCGGCTTCGTAGGCCAGGATCACCAGGTGGACCCGGTCGACCATGCCGAGTTTGGCGAGCACGTGACTGACATGGGTCTTCACGCTGCTGTCGGCGACGTTCAGGGCGCCGCCGATCTCGGCGTTGCTGTGTCCGCGCGCCACCAGCTCCAGAACCTCGAGCTCCCGGTTCGTCAGCCGTTCCAGGATCTGCGGCCGTTCGAGCCTCGTCCCGGGCAGGCGGTGGGCGAACCGGTCGAGCAGGCGCCGGGTGACGTTCGGCGCCAGCAATGCCTCACCAGCCGCGATCACCCGGACGGCGCGCGCTATCTCGTCGGCGGCGGCGTCCTTGAGCATGAAGCCGCTGGCGCCGGCCCGCAGGGCGTCCACGATGTAGTCGTCCAGATCGAAGGTGGTCAGTACCAGCACCTTGGTGGCTTGTGCCCCGGTGGTGATCCGCCGGGTGACCGCTATGCCGTCGAGCCTGGGCATCCGGATGTCCACGAGCGTGACGTCCGGGCGCAGCCGGGCGGCCAGCTCGACCGCCTCCATGCCGTCGGTCGCCTCGCCGAGCAGCTCGAAGTCGGGTTCGGCGGCCAGGCACATCCGTAGCGCCGACCGCATCAGCGGTTGGTCGTCGGCGGTCAGGACGGTGATGTTCATGCTGCTTGCACCGGCAGGTTCACCACTACCCGGAACCCGCCGTCCGGGTCGGGGCCGACCGCGATGTCGCCGCCGAGCTGCGCGGCCCGCCGCCGCATCCCGGTGAGGCCGTAGCCGTCAAGGAAGTCGGGGTGGCCGCCCCGGCCCTGGTCGTGAATCCGCAGCGACAGGGATCCGGGCCGGTAGCCGACCATGACGTCGGCGCGCGTGGGTCCGGCGTGTTTGAGCGCGTTGGTCAACGCCTCCTGGATGATCCGGTACGCGTTCACCTCGACACCGTCCGGCAGCGACGGCCGGTCGCCCTGGACGGTGAGCCGCACCGGCAGGCCGGCCCGTTCGACCTGGGCCAGCAGCGTGGGCAGGTGGTCGAGCCCCGGCGGGGGTGCCTCGTCCTGTTCGGCGTGCAGCCGGCCGAGAATCCGGCGCATCTCGACCAGGGCGTCCCGCCCGGCCGTCTCGATCGAGCCGAGCACCGATGCCGTCTCCTCGCCGGCCACCACCCGTTTGGCCGCACTCGCCCCGGCGGCAATAACGGTGAGGTGATGCGCCACGACGTCGTGCAACTCGAGCGCTATATGCGCCTGCTCTTGCATGATCGCCGAACGGATCCGGAATTCCTGTTCACGACGCAGCCTGCGGGCGGCTCGAACACAATTTACGAACCCCCAGATGGTCACACCGAGCAGCAGCTGCTCTGCGCTTAGTAGTACAACTATGTCGCTACTCATTTCCGCTCCCCCGAGCTTGATCGCGCGTTTCCCCGACGGCGGCGGAGTCCGGCGCACGAATGAGCTCTACTGGTGACCGCAACCTGTATTTCTCCAGGTAGGCCAGGGTGTTACAAGTGGGCCGGCAACGCATCCACATCGTTGTCATCCACTTGGTGGTGGTCGGCGACATCCGTCTCAGGTACTAGTCCTCCGCCGCGCGGGGGAGCCGGAAAACAGGTCCCCTGGCCGACGATGACTTCCGCGGCGCCCGCATAGCATTCGCAGCGGAGGCCGCCTAGGTCGCGAATTAATCTCACGTTCAATGGGGCGGGCGAGGGAGCGTTCAAATGCGTGCTGTCGCGGATACCCGGAGCAACCGATGATACGCGGAATCGTCGCGCTCAGTGTCAAGTTCCGCGTACTGGTCCTGGGCGCCGCCGTGGCGATCATCGGGCTGGGCCTCACCCAGCTGCCGAACGCGCCCACGGACGTGTTCCCCGAGTTCGGGCCACCCCAGGTGCGCATCCAGGCCGAGGCGCTCGGGCTCTCGGCGGCCGAGGTCGAGCAGCTGATCACGGTGCCGATCGAGCAGGACCTGCTCAACGGCGTTGCCTGGCTCGACCAGATCCGCTCGGAGTCCGCGCCCGGGCTGTCCTCGATCGACCTGACCTTCCAGCCGGGCACTGATCTCTTCCAGGCCCGCCAGGCGGTTCAGGAGCGGCTGACCCAGGCACACGCGCTGCCGAACGTCGGTGGCGGGCCGGTCATGCTGCAGTCAACGTCGTCGACGAGCCGCGTGCTGATGATCGGGCTGAAGGCCCAGGACCTGTCCCTGATCGACCTGTCGGTGCTCGCCCGCTGGAAGATCCGGCCGAAGCTGATGGGCGTGCCCGGCGTGGCCAACGTGGCCATCTGGGGACAGCGCGACCGGCAACTGCAGGTCCAGGTGGACTCGGGCAGGCTGCGCGACAGCGGCGTCTCGCTGACCCAGGTGCTCAGCACCGCGGGCAACGCACTGTGGGTGTCCTCACTGTCCTTTGTGGAGGCTTCGACGCCGGGCACCGGTGGGTTCGTCGACATGCCCACGCAGCGGCTGTCGGTGCAGCACGTCCTGCCGATCACGACGGCCCAGGACCTGTCCTCGGTGTCGGTGGAGGACCTGCAGGACGGCAAGCAGATGCGCCTCGGTGACGTGGCCACGGTCGTGGAGGACCACCAGCCGCTGATCGGCGACACGGTGCTGGACACCGGACCTGGCCTGATGCTCGTGGTCGAGAAGACACCCGGCGCCGACACGGTCGAGGTGACCAAGGCGGTCGAGGATGCCGTGGCCGCGCTCAAGCCCGGACTCACCGGCGTGCAGATCGACACCACCGTGCACCGGCCGGCCACCTTCATCGCGACAGCGCTGGACAACCTCGGCCGGTGGGCGCTGATCGGATTGACCGGCATCGCCGTGCTGCTCGGCCTGGCCCTGTTCTCCTTGCGTGCGGCCCTGATCGGGTTCGTGGCGATCTCGTTGTCTTTGCTCACCGCGATGTACGTGCTGTACCTGCGGGGTGAGACGTTCAACGTCATGGTGCTGGCCGGGCTCACGGTCGCGCTCGCACTGGTCATCGACGACGCGGTGGTCGACGTCGATGCGATCCGCCGTAGGCTAAGGCAGCATCGCGACTCCGGCAGTGACCGGCCGGCGGTCGCGGTGGCGGCGGAGGCGCTGTCCGAGGTGCGTGGCCCGACGTTCTTCGCGGCGCTCATCCTGTTGCTGGCGCCGCTGCCGTTGCTGACCATCGGCGGTGTCGCCGGCGCGTTCTGGACGCCCGCGGTGTTGTCGTACGCGGTCGCCATCGCGGCCTCGATGGCCGTCGCGCTCACCGTCACACCAGCGCTGGCGGTGCTGCTGCTGTCCCGCGGGCCGGTACGCCGCCGCCGGAATCCGTTGGTCGCGGCCGCGCACTGGGTTTTCGATCGATCCGCAGCTTGGTTCCTGCGTCGGCGAGCGAGTATGTACGTCGCCGCCGCTGTGCTGCTCGCCGCGGCGCTCGCGGTGCTGCCGCAACTCGGCAGCCAGCCGCTCGTCCCGCCGGTGCAGGACCGCAACCTGCTGGTGCACTGGCAGGCCACTCCAGGCACGTCGCTGTCCGAGATGACCCGGATCACCACTGCCGCGACCCGCGAACTGCGGGCCGTCCCTGGCGTCCGCGATGTCGGGGCGCACATCGGCCGTGCCGTCGCCGCCGACCAGGTCGTCAACGTGAACTCCGGTGAGCTCTGGGTGGACCTTGACGACTCGGCCGACTACGACCGCACCTCCAGCGCGGTCAAGCAGACCATGGCGGCCTATTCCGGGCTGCGCAGCGAAGTGCTGACCTACCAGCAGGACCGGCTCAACGACGTGCAGGCCGGCAGCGGCGACGCGCTCACCGTCCGGGTGTACGGCGTCGACCTGGACACATTGCGCGACAAGGCACAGGAAGTGCGGCAGGCCATCTCCGGGATCTCCGGGGTCCGCGACGCCAAGGTGCGCGCCCAGTCCGAGGAACCCACGCTGGAGGTCAAGGTCAACCTGGCCGCCGCGGAGAAGTACGGGATCCGGCCGGGTGACGTCCGGCGCGCGGCCGCCACGTTCTTCTCGGGCCTGGCCGTGGGCAGCCTGTACGAGGACCAGAAGATCTTCGATGTCGTCGTGTGGGGCACCCCGGCCACCCGCAGCAACCCGGCCGCCCTCAACGACCTGCTGATCGACACGCCCAACAACGGCCACGTGCGGCTTGGGGACATCGCGGGCGTGCGGGTCACGCCGTATCCGACCGTGATCAGGCATGACGACACGTCCAGAAGCATCGACGTCACCGCGGCGGTGTCCGACCGCTCGCTCAGCGCCGTCTTCGCCGACGTGAAAGCCCGTGTGGGTGCCCTTGCGATGCCACTGGAGTACCGGGCCGAGGTGCTCGGCGAGGCGACCGCCCGGCAGGACGCGGCCTGGCGCACGGCCGGGCTGGGCCTGATCGTCCTGATCGGCATCTTCCTGTTGCTGCACGCGGCTTTCCGTAGCTGGCGGCTGGCGGTCGTGGTGCTGCTGGCGTTGCCCCTCGCCCTGGCCGGCGCGGTGATCGCCGCGTGGCCGGTCGGCGGGCTGACGTCGCTCGGCGCACTGGTCGGGTTGCTCACCGTCTTCGGAATCGCCACGCGCAACACGGTTCTGCTGGTCCGGAGTTGTCAAACCGCCGCGCAGCAGGAGAACCACAGCCTGGATCTGGTCATGAGGGTGACCAGGCAACGAGTCGGGCCGGTGCTGCTGACGGCTTTCACCGCCGCGGTCGCGCTCACGCCGTTGGTGCTGTTCGGCGACGTCGCCGGGATGGAGGTGCTGCGCCCGCTGGCCGCGGTCGTGCTCGGCGGCCTGGTGACCTCGACACTGCTGACCCTGTTCGTGATCCCCGCGCTGTACCTGCAGTTCGCACCCCGGGCCGCCCAGCCCGCCACCACCGTCGACGAACTGGCCTGAACACAGTCCCTGGGAGGGCAAATGCGTCACCGAATCCGTTGGGCCGCCTGCGCTTTGGCCGTGATGGCGCTGGCAGGGTGCGGTACCACCCAAGCCAGCGGCTCGCCGGAGCCCCCCGCCAAGGTCGAGGCGGTGCCGGGCGCCGAGGTCAGCAAGGTCACGCTCACCGACGACGCGGTCAGCCGGCTCGGCATCAAGACCGAGCCGGCCGGCACCACGATCCCGTTGTCGGCCGTGCTGTACGACAAGGACGGCAAGACCTGGACGTTCACCAACCCCGAGCCGGGCGTCTACATCCGCCGGCCGGTGGCCATCGCGAAAGTGGCCGACCAGGTGGTCACGCTGCAGTCCGGGCCACCGGCCGGGACCGCCGTGGTCACGGTCGGCGCGGCCGAGCTGCTCGGCACCGAGTACGGGGTGGACGGGGGCTGAACCGCCATGTCGCAGCGCCGCACGCTGATGGGCTGGATCGTCGGCTCGAGCCTGAAGTTCCGCTACCTCGTGGTCGCCGCCGCGGCCGCGATGATGGCCGTCGGTGTGGTTCAGGTGCAGGACATGCGCGTGGACGTCTTCCCCGAGTTCGCACCGCCGCGGGTGGAGATCCAGACCAACTGTCTCGGTCTGTCCACGGCGGACGTGGAGTCGCTGGTGACGGTCCCGCTGGAGCAGGCGCTCAACGGCGTGCCCGGCCTGGACGACCTGCGGTCGAAGTCGGTGCCGCAGCTCTCGTCCATCGAGATGGTCTTCAAGCAGGACACCGACATCCTCAAGGCCCGCCAGCTGGTCGCCGAACGGCTCGCCACTGTGACGCCCAGCCTGCCGACGTGGGCCGCTCCCCCGGTGATGCTGCCGCCGCTCGCCGCGACCGCGCGGGTGATGCAGATCGGGATGTCCTCAAAGGACCATTCGCTCATCTCGATGTCCATGATGGCCTACTGGACGATCAGGGCGCGCATCCTGCGCGTGCCCGGCGTGGCCAACGTGGCGATCTGGGGCGAACGGCTGCAGATGACGACCGTGCAGGTGGACCCGGGCAAGATGCAGGCCGCCGGGGTCACCCTCGACGGGGTGATGGAGGCGACCGCCGACTCGGTCGACTCGGGCCTGTTGAAGTTCTCCACCGGCTCGGTGATCGGGACCGGCGGTGCGATCGAGACAAGCCAGCAGCGCCTGGGCATCCGGCACGTCCTGCCGATCCTGACCGAGGCCGACCTGGGTAACACCACGGTCCAGAACGCCGGCGGCACACCGGTCCCCCTGGACAAGGTGGCCGACGTCAAACAGGACCACCAGCCGCTGATCGGTGACGCGATCATCAACGACGGCCCCGGCCTGCTGCTCGTCGTGGAGAAGCTGCCGTGGGGCGACACGCTGGACATCACGCGGGGCGTGAACGACGCGATCCAGGCCATGCAGCCCGGCCTGCCCGGAATCCAGTTCGACACCACCATCTTCCGGCAGGCGAACTTCATCGAGACCTCGATCGACAACCTGACCCAGGCACTGGTCCTCGGCTTCCTGCTGGTCGTGCTGATCCTGATGCTGTTCCTGTTCGAGTGGCGGGTGGCGCTGATCAGCCTGCTGACCATCCCGCTGTCGCTGATGGCGGCGATGCTCGTGCTGCACTGGCGCGGCGCGACGATCAACACCATGACGCTCGCCGGTCTGGTACTGGCGCTGGGCGCGGTGGTGGACGACGCGATCATCGACGTGGAGAACATCCTCAGACGGCTCAGACAGCACCGCCGCGAAGGCGGCGAGGGCTCGGTCGCGCGGGTCATCCTCTCGGCGTCGCTGGAGGTCCGCAGCCCGATCGTGTACGCGACGCTGATCATCGTCGCCGCCGCGGTCCCGGTGTTCCTGCTGGAAGGGCTGATCGGCTCGTTCTTCGCGCCACTGGCCGTGTCCTACACACTCGCGATCGGCGCCTCGATGGTGATCGCGCTGACCGTCACTCCGGCACTGTGCCTGATCCTGTTGCGCCGGGCCAGGGTCGAGCGGCGCGAGTCGCCCATCGTGCGGTGGCTGCAACGCGGGTATTCACGCCTGCTCAAGCGGATCGTCGAACGGTCCCGGCGGGTGTACACCGCGGCCGTGGTGGTCATCCTGGCCGGGCTGCTACTGGTGCCGTTCCTCGGGCAGTCGCTGTTCCCGGAGTTCAAGGAACGCAACTTCCTGATTCACTGGATCACCACGCCTGGCACGTCCGCGGCCGAGATGGAACGCATCACCACCGAGGTGAGCGCGGAGTTGCGCGCCATCCCGGGCGTGCGCAACTTCGGCTCGCACATCGGGCAGGCGTTCCTCGGTGAGGAGGTGGCCGGCGTCAACTTCGGCGAGAACTGGATCAGCATCGACCCCGACGTCGACTACGAGACGACGCTGTCGGCCATCGAGGACGTGGTGCACGCCCATCCCGGACTGTTCCACGACGTGCAGACGTACCTCAACGAACGGATCGAGGAGGTCCTCACCGGCGCGAAGGAACCCGTCGTGATCCGGATCTACGGCCAGGACCTGGCCACGATCCGCGAGAAGGCCGCCGAGGTGCTGGACAAGTTGTCGGGCATCGAGGGAGTCGCCGACGCCCACACCGACATCCAGGTCGACCAGCCCCAGGTCCAGATCGAGGTCGACCTGGGCAAGGCGGCGCAGGCCGGGCTCAAGCCCGGTGACGTCCGGCGGGCGGCGTCCACTTTGGTCGCCGGCGAGGAGGTCGGCGACATCTTCCGGGCCGGCAAGGCCTACGACGTCGTCGTCTGGAGTACCCCAGCGACCCGGAACAACGTGACGGCCATCAGCGAGCTGCCGATCGACACCCCCTCGGGCAGGCCGGTGCGGCTCGGCGACGTCGCGAAGGTCAGCGTGCAGCCGGTGCCGAACGTGATCGAACGGCAGGCCGACTCCCGCCGCATCGACGTCGCCGCCAACGTCAGCGGGCGCGACCTCGGCTCGGTGGTGGCGGACGTCCAGTCCGCATTGGACGGTGTCGCCTTCGACCGCGGGTACCACGCCGAGATCCTCGGCGAGTACAAGGCCCGCCAACAGGCGCAGGACCGGCTGCTGGAGATCGCGATCATCGCCGGCCTGGTGATCCTGCTGCTGTTGCAGGTGTCGTTCCGCAGCTGGCGGCTGGCCGTGCTGTCGTTCCTCACCCTGCCGATGGCCCTGGTCGGCGGCGTGCTCGCGGCCTACTTCAGCGGGGCTGTGATCTCCCTGGGGTCACTGGTCGGCTTCTTCACGGTGTTCGGCATCGCCGCGCGCAACGGGATCCTGCTGATCAACCACTGCCAGCACCTTGAGGAACACGAGGGTGAGCCGTTCGGTCCCGCACTGGTACTGCGCGGGGCGCGGGAACGGCTCTCCCCGATTCTGATGACCTCGCTGGCCACCGCGCTCGCCGTCGTGCCACTCGTCGTGCTCGGCGACCGGCCCGGCCACGAGATCGAGTACCCGCTCGCCGTCGTGATCCTGGGCGGCCTGGTCACCTCGACCCTGCTCAACCTGTTCGTCGTGCCGTCGCTCTACCTGCGGTTCGGCCGCAAGCGGCGTGCCTTGAAGGAGGGCACATGAACCTTCGCCACAGCAACCGGATCGGACTGGCCTGCGTCCTGGTCGCACCCCTGTTGCTGATCCCCGCGGCACCGGCCGCCGCGGCCCAGGAGAACTGCGGCCAGCCGCTCACCTTGCACCGCAACGACTTCCCGGCCGTCCCGAAAGTGGACCACAAGTTCTTCCCGTTGACACCCGGAACGAAATGGGTGCTCAAAGGCACCGTTGACGGCGAACCGCACACGGTGGTGACCACCGTGACCGACCTGACCAAAGTGATCGACGGTGTGCCGAGCACGGTGCTGCTCGACGAGGACTTCGGCCCCCACGGCGACCTGCAGGAGGCCGAGCTGGCGTTCATGGCCCAGGACCGGCAGGGCACGGTGTGGAACCTCGGCGAGTACCCGGAGGAGTACGAAAACGGCGTGTTCACCGGCGCTCCCAGTGTCTGGATCAGCGGTCTCGACCGGGCACGGGCCGGTATCGGCATGCTCGCCGCCCCGGTCGTCGGCACTCCGGCGTACCTGCAGGGCTTCGCGCCGGCCGTCGACTTCAAGGACTGTGCCCAGGTCTTCCAGACCGGCCAGCACGTGTGCGTCCCGACCGGCTGCTATGACAACGTGCTCGTCACCGACGAGTTCGCCCCTCTCGACCCGGCCGGCGGCCATCACCGCAAGTTCTACGCACCCCATGTCGGTGTCATCCGCGTCGACGCGATCGACGACACCAACCCGGAAGTCCTTCGGTTGAACAAGTTCAAGCACCAGTGCGCGGCAGGAGTGGCGAGGACGAGAGCACAGGCGCTCGCGCTGGATGCCCACGGCTACCAGGTGAGCCCGAAGGTCTACGGCCGCACTCCCCCGATCCAGCACAACGTTCAGGCGCCACCATGCTGATCGAGCGGGAAGATCAAGGCGGTAGCGGCGCTTCTGTGCAGGAGCCGGTCGCCGACCCCATCATGACCAGCTAGCGGTCGTTGCGATTCTCGTCGTCCACCCGCCCGCCTCTGCGACCACTGACCCTGCCAGAACGCAGAGGGTGCCTAAGGCGCCCGGTCTACGACCCCAGACCGGGCGCCTTCCCCCAGCGAGACTTGGCGCCTCACGGCGGCCGACGTCCGCGCGGTCTGTTCCTGCGGCTACCGCACCACGCCGCGCTCAGATGCGCGCCTGCCGCTCGCAGCTGACCGCGGCCGACCGGTCACCTGTCCACAGCCGGTACGCGAGCAGCTGTCCCGATCTGTCCGGGGGCGAATCGCAACGACTCGCGATCGCTCGAGCGTTCTCCGAAACGCCCCGTTCGTCATCCTCGATGAGCCTGGTCCAGTGCTGGATTTACCGCGGCGGCGGACGGCGATTCAGCCGCTTGACTCTCGTTTGTGTCGTGCCGGTGGTTTTTCGCTGTATCGTGTGCCGCGGTAATACCTGGGCTTTCCGCTTCGCGTCAGAGGTGGTTTTCTGTCCGGGTTTGAGAGATTCGGGGTAGGACTGAGATGGCTCAGAAAGTCACCGTTCAGCTGGTGGATGACTTGGACGGCAGTGTCGCAGAGGACATCAGTACCGTCACCTTCGGCGTGGACGGCGTTGCCTACGAGATTGACCTGACAAGCGGCAACGCGGACAAGCTGCGCGACTTGCTGGCTGATTTCGTCGGCGCGGCCCGCCGGACCGGGGGCCGGGCCAAGCGTGGCGCGGCGATCAAGGGGGCCGTGACGCCTGCGGCCGGCCGTGAGCAGACCAGGGCGATCCGCGATTGGGCTCGCCAGAACGGCTATGAGCTGTCCGACCGAGGCCGGATCCCGTCGACCGTGATCGAGGCCTTCGAGAGCGCACATGCCGGCAAGAAGAGCCGCGACTAGGTCAGGACTTGCGGCGGCGCTGCCGACTGTGTCCACATGGGCCGGTCGGCAACGCCGCCGATGTCATAGCAGGCGAAGTAACTTCACCGCTGGTCGTGCGTTCAGGAAGGTCGAATCAGCGGTATTCGGGGCCGTCTGTGATGAGCGGCCGCTAGGGCGCGGACCATATTGCGCCCGTCAAGTACGGCCAAGCGTTCACCGCATGTTCGGCCGCTGCGGTTGCCATGCCGTGGTGTGCCTCGGCCACCGCGCGGATGATCGCCAAGCCCAGACCGTGCCCGCCACGGGTGCCGACCTCGTGCCGCTCCACCGCGGCCCGGATGTGGTCGGCTACAGCCACAATGTTCTTACCGCCGATGCCGGAAAGCAGGACGACGAACTCGTCACCGCCGAGCCGGCCGGAGAGGTCATAGCTCCGGGTCTCGGCCCGCGACGTGTCAGCCACGGCTCGCAGGGCACGGTCGCGCGCCAGTTGGCTTGCGTCATCATCGCCGAACACGTTGTCGATCTCCACCATGAGCACTCCGGCAGCTGAGCCGCATGGCGTCGTGTTCGAACTGTCTCACTAGGACACTGCGGTGCAGGGCATACAACGGCAGATACACCAACAGGATTCACGGTAGGCTCATCCCGCGATCGCGCCAGGCGTTTCCCCGATCATTCACAGCGCACTAGAGCCACGCGGCGCTGATTGCCACCGTCGACGGAATGCCGCGACTGCTGACCGGACATTCGTGAGGAAGCAACCACATCCTGCCCGAGTACGTGACGTGTCGGGTAGCGTGCAATGGCTTGTGCCACTAACCGTCTACTAGCGGAGGTGCACGATGAGACGGCCGCGACTTGTGTTTCTTGGATGTCTGTCTGGCCTGGTGTTGCTGGGGTCTGGGGGTCCCGTGAGCTCGGCACCCGAAATCGGGGCCCGGCCGCCCGCCGGAGCCGTTCTTGACAACTTCACCTTCGTCGGGCACTCCAGCCTTGACGGTTTCGGTGACTACGGTGATCTCTACGCCAACGGGGACTTCGCGTACATCGGCAGCCGGTGTGGCGCCGCGCACCAGGGTGGAGCCGGTGTCCAGGTCGTCGACATCTCCCACCCGGCCCATCCCACGCTGGTCAGCAAACTGCCCAACCCGCCGTTCACCCGGGCCGAAGATGTGAGCGTGCACCAAGTGCGCACACCATCGTTCACCGGAACCCTCGCCGTCGTCGGTATCCAAGCCTGCTTCGGCAGCGGGCACGAGCAGGAGGTTGTGCCCGGTATCCGCCTGTTCAACGTCACCGACCCCAAGCACCCCACCCTGCTCGGCCACTGGGACCTCCCGCAAGCCACCATCGGCTGCCACGAGATCGACGCTGTGCAGCGAGCCGATGGCAGGGTGCTGGTGGCCTGCGCTCGCAACCTCATCGATCACCGCAACAGCAACGGAAGCACAGCGCTCCACCTCATCGACGTCACCAACCCGGCCGGCCCGCGGACTGTCGCCGACTGGTCGCTGAACATCGATCCCAACCAAGGTGCCGGATGCACCGCAGCCCAGTTCGCCCACAGCGCGCGCTTCGAGGACGGCGGGAACTCTGTCTATGTCTCCTACTGGGACGCCGGCACCGTGCACCTCGACGTCACCACACCGTCCGCGCCGGCCGTCGTGTCCACCACCAAGATCACGCCACCCGACGAGGACGGCGACAACCACTCGATGACGCTCGCCAACAACGGCAAATGGCTCATCATCAACACCGAGGACACCTCCCCCGCCGACTGCCCGGGCCAGTCCGCGTACGGGGGCTGGGGCGAGGTCCACGTCTACGACAACAGCAACCCGAAGCAGCCGGTGTTCCTGGGCACCTTCTCCACCAGCAACAGCCGCTCAGCCCGGCCGGACGGCGAGTTCACCGATCACAACACCGAAGTCGCACGGCACAACCAGTTCTTCTCATCGTGGTACTCGGACGGAATCGTCTGGTGGACGATGACCGACAAGGGGGCGACCAGCCAACGCGGGCAGTTCGTGCCACCGCCGAACAACGGCTCGCCGACAGAGATATGGGGCGTGTTCATCGACACCACCCACAACGTGATCCTCGCCAGCGACATCACAGCTGGGCTGTGGATCGTCAAACCCAAGGGGGAAAACAACATCTAGGCCGAGGACCTCGCTGCCGCGACCGGTGCTGATGAGCTGCCGATGGGTGTGGTCCGCCAGCAGCCTGACAACCGAATAGGGCAGATGTTCCAGCACAATC
>CBIMJO010000081.1:0-14341 GCA_966244135.1 uncultured Actinocrispum sp.
CGCAACGCGCGGACGTCCACCGGTCCGGACAGGCGCAGCCCGACGCCGGTGTTGTACTCCGTCCCTCCCCCGGTCAGGTCATCGAGGAACCACAGCCGTTGCTGCGCGGATGAAAGCGGCAACGCCACATCCCGCCGGGCAGGGGTGATCTCCGCCGGATGATCGGACTGGGGCCGCTCCGGCAGCAACTCGGCAAGCTCCGCAACGGTGGTCGCATCGAAAACAGTACGTGCGGACAGCCCGATCCCGAACACCCCACGCACCCGCGCAAGCACCTGGGCGCCGAGGATCGAGTCGCCGCCGAGTGCGAAGAAGTCATCCTCGGCACCCACCCGCACACCCAGCACGTCCGCCCAGATCCCGGCCAGAACCCGCTCGGTGTCCGTCCGAGGCTCCACATATCCGGCCCCCAGCACCGTCGCGGACGGCTCCGGTAACGCGCGCCGATCCAGCTTTCCGTTGGGACTCAGCGGCAACCGGTCCAGTACCACGAACACCGCCGGAACCATGTAGTCGGGCAACCGTTCGGCTGTCGTCGCCCGCAGCCGCGCTGTCAGCGTTTCGTCGCCGTTCGGTGCGGCCACATAGGCCACCAGCCGTTTGCCGCCGGGCCGTTGTTCGTGTGCTACGACGACAGCGTCGGTCACATCGGCGTGCCCTCGGAGCACCGCCTCGATCTCGCCGGGCTCGATCCGGAACCCGCGGACCTTCACCTGGTGGTCCACCCGGCCGATGAACTCCAAGTCCCCCAACGGGTTCCATTGAACCCGGTCCCCGGTCCGATACATCCTCGTGCCCGCGGGCCCGAACGGGCACGCCACGAAACGCTCCGCCGTAAGGCCCGCACGTCCCAAGTACCCGCGCGCCAGCCCCTCGCCGGCCACGTACAACTCGCCTGGGACACCGACGGGAACCGGCCGTAACCCGGCATCGAGAACGAACACCCGCGTATTCCGGATCGGCCGCCCGATGGTGGGCAGATCACCCGCCGACAGCGGGCCGCTCCACGTGGAGACCACAGTGGACTCCGTCGGACCGTAGGAATTGATCAACCGCCGGCCCGGCGCCCACCGCGCCACCAGCTCCGCCGAACACGCATCCCCACCTACTGTCAGCATCCGCAGCCCCGGCAGATCCACGCCCTCTGGAACCGTCGCCAACGCCACCGGTGGCACCAACGCGTGCGTCACACCCATTGATGCCACTACATCTGCGAAAGCCTGGCCCAGCAACGGGCCTGGCGGTGGGATCACCAAAGCCGCGCCCACCGGCAGCGACATGCACAACTCCAGCACCGACGCGTCGAAACTCGGCGACGAGAACTGCAGCACCCGATCCCCGGCAGCTACCTGATAGTGCTCAGCCTCCGCAGCCGAGAAACTCGCCAGCCCCGCATGCGACACCACAACACCCTTGGGCCGCCCCGTCGACCCCGACGTGTAGATCACGTACGCGGGATTGCTCAACGCCAAGGGAGCCAGCCGATCCCTGTTGACCGGAGAACGATCCAGACCGTCCTCAGTGGACTTATCGTCGAGCAGGAGCGGGTCCTCGTCCGGCACGACGCCCCTGTACTGCGTCGTGGTCACCACCAGCACCGGGTGTGCGTCCGACATCATGAAAGCGATCCGCTCAGCCGGATACGCCGGATCGACGGGCAGATAGGCCCCACCGGCCTTCGCCACCGCCAACTGGGCGACAACGATCTCGACCGACCGCGGCAACACCAACGCCACAATCCCCTCAGGGCCCACGCCACGCTCGATCAGCCTGTGCGCCAGCCGATTCGCCCACGCATCCACCTCGGCGAAAGTCAACGACCCGCCCTCGAACAGCACGGCCGGAGCGTCCGGCGACCGCGCGGCCTGCCCTTCGAACAACTCCGCCAGTGTCCGGCCGGGCACATCCCGGGCCGTGTCGTTCCAGCCGGCCAGCAACCGTTGACGCTCGGCAACGCCGAGAATGTCGATCCGTCCCACCAGGATGTCCGGATCGTCGGCGACGAGCTCGAGAACGTGCGTAAGGTGCCCGGTGAACCGCTGTGCCGCAAGCGGATCGAGGCCGTTCGGCTGGTGCTGGACGATCCCCGTCAGGCCACCGTACTGCCCGACCAGGCGCACCACCAGATCGCCGAGGCGCAGTCCCGCGAACGACGGGGTACCGGCGAATCTGTCCGAGACAACGACCACGGCCGGTGGCGAATCGTGCAGGCTCGGCTCGTGCGCCGAGCCGGCCACCTGGGTCAGGAACTCCGAGAATGGACACGAGTCGTCCACTTGGGAACGCAACGTCAGTACCGTCGCGAACGAGCCGGCCAGCGAGTCGAGCTCGTCGTCCCGGCCGTCGAGCAGCACGCCGACGGAAATGTCCTGGCGGCCCGTCCATCGGGAGAGCACGATCGCGGTGGCCGCGACGAGCAGGTCGACCCCGCTGGCGTGATGGAGGTCGGCCAGGCCCGGGGGAATCGGCAGCCGATGGGTCTCCGCCACCGGCTCGCCGGGGACGGCAGCGCTGTAGATCACCCCGAGTTCCTCGAGGAGCATGTGCAACGACCGCTCGTCGACCTCCGCGCGATGCGTGGTGAGCTCGACCACGTGTTCGTTCTCCGACACCTGCAGCACTCCGACATCGATGGACTGCAGGGCCTCATGCCGGCCGTCCAGCACCCGCGCGGCCTCGCTCAGGGCGGACGCGTCCAGCGCACCGAACAGCCGGATCGAACAATTCACCGTCTCGTGCGGCATCGTGTCGTGGGCCATGGCAGATCTCGAACCTTCCGGGCGCGATCGAGCGACCAGTGCCCATCGGAAGGCACCGGGGGAATCCGGGATCAAGGTGCGGACGTCAGGATTTCCTGCGGCCCGCGACGCGGCCACCGGTCTGGATCCCGCTCACCTGTCCCGTCGACGAATCCCCCAGGAAACGGCCGCCGAGGATCCGGCGGCCAGAGGCAGGCTCCCGGACGGAGAAGAGCCAATCCTCGTGCAGCACCAAGTGCTGGTAGCTTTCACCGTTGACCATCAGCGTCGCGGCGTCCGCGTCCGGCCCGCTCACCGCGTACTCCATGTCGCCGTTGGAGTAGGCGCCGAACAGGGTGCTGGGAAACCGGCTTCGCTGTCCCAGTTCGGGCGCCGTGTAGTCGCCCACCGGGATGTCCATCCCGCGCAGCTCGGCGACCAGATCGTTCCACAACGCCGAACCGGTGTTCGCGTTCGTGGTGAGCGCGACGACACGGTCGTGAGCCGGATCTATCCGGAGGTGACACGATGTGCCGTCGGCATTTCCGTCGTGGCCGACCCAGTCGACGTCAGCGCCATGGAACACGGCAAGGCCCAGTCCCCAGCCATCGGCCAGCCCGAAGGGTTCGGAGCCCGGGACAGGATGCCGCATCTCCAGGAACTTGCCCGGGTAGAGCGGCACGGAACCGTTGCTGCCGGTCACATGCAGGCGTCCGAACGCGACCATGTCCTTGGCGCTCAACGCGAGCGCGCCACAGGGTGCTTCGATCGCCCGTATCGTCTGGGCGACCGGGGTGGCCCTGCCGGTCGTCTCGTTCACAGCGTACCCGGAGACGAACGAGTTCACCGGTTGCGGGGAATCCGGCCGCACGACGAAGGACGCGACGATCCCCAGCGGCTTGAGCAGGAGCGCTTCCACGGCCTCCCACCAGCTCAGCACGGTGATCTCCTCGACGATGCGGCCGGCGAACACGTAGCCCACGTTGGAATAGGAGAACCCGGAGCCGGGCGGCTGGACGAGGGCCAGCTCGCGGCAGGCGCGCAGATAGCTGCCCGCCGAAGCGCCGGCGTCCAGCCGCTCACCGGCACTCGACGGCAACCCGCTGGTATGACTGAGGATCTGACGCATGGTCAGCATGCCGCCGAGACTGTTCGGCCCGGTTCCGAGCGGGGAGATGTAGGTACCGATCCGGTCGTCCAGATCGAGATCGCCGTCGGCCACCAGGATCATCGCCAGTGCCGCCGTGAACGCCTTGGTGATCGACCCCACCGGGAACTTGGCGTCGGCATCGACGTCCCCCGCCGTGACGGCCACCGTCCGGCCGTTCACGTGGACGGCGAGCTGCGCGGCCGGAACGCCGTGCCGCGCGGCCAGGCCGGTCAACACTTTCCGAAGCAGCACGGCCTCGATGGCAGGCATGACTGTGAAACCCCTCCCCGGGTTCGGCCGGATTCCTGGGCACAAAGCGAACGGCGGCGTCCAACGAGCCAACGGCGCCACCGCGGTACGCCTTCTCTTCCTGGCCAACCGAGGAGGATTCGTATGATCCACAAAGGACCTCGGCTCGCCGTTCGCGCCACCAAGGTCCAGGGCAACGTCACCACCGTACTCCCCGGCCACACCCGTGAGTACCGCCGGATACCGCAGTGCCGCCGTCCGATCGCCGATGATCAGTCCCTGCACCAGGCTCTTGCCGGCCCGACCGTCTACATGCGACTTTCACGGGCCCGGCCGGCGGGCGGGGCGGCGATCGTCGACGCGCTCCGGCCCTCCCGCCATTCGGCCTACCGTCGGCCGTCCGGGCGCATCAGGGATGTGTTGTAGGCCATGCCGCCGCCGTGCGAGCACGCGCATCCACGGTTGGATCCCGCGTCCGCCGTCGCCGTGCAATACCGGATCGCGATCGGATCGTGCTCATCCCACGGATGAGGGCACACGAGACAGACGTCGCTGGGCTGCAGACGGACGTCCGGTTCGGAGGTGATCGGTTTCATGTCGGCCGTAGGCATCGGCCCAGTCCTTACTGTGTTGTCGCTCTTGGCGTTGGTGCTCTTGACCTGAAGGTGCGTCTTCGCCGATACGTGGCGCCCCACCGTTAGCTCGGTTCTCGTTCTTGGGGCGCACACCTGTGGAATGCCCGGCAGATGGCACGGCATCGACTCAGCCGGTGCGGCCATGGTCCAGGGCGATGACCCCATCCTACCGCGAAGAGCTGGGGAACCTTGGACGCGAACCTCGGGCTCGCGATTCGGCGACGAACACTCGCCGTGGGACAGACACATCGCCGGATCACGTTTCCAGGCCGGGTGAAGGCGCTACCCTGGCCGTCACCACGTCGTTGCTCTTCGCACGCCGGGCACGGAAGACCGCCCGGCGCTCGAAGGACCGCTCCAGACCCTGGCGGCGCAGGTGCCCGTACTGCCGCGCCGGCGCAGGCACCAGGCCAGTGAGTGGTTCATCGACAAGGAGGCGCCGTCCATGGTCAACACGCAACGACTTCCACGCCCCGTCGCCGACGGGTGGGACTGGCAGCTGCACGGCTCCTGCCGAGGCATGAACAGCGAGGTCTTCTTCCACTCCCACGGCGAACGAGGGCCCGAACGCGCCCGGCGGGACGCCATCGCCAAGACCGTCTGCGAGCGTTGCCCGGTCATCGAACAGTGCCGTCAGCACGCCCTGAGCGCCAGGGAGGCGTATGGCGTGTGGGGTGGGCTCACCGAACGGGAACGCCTCAGCATCCTCCACCGTGACCGCCTGCCCGGCCCCGTGCCGTCACCCAGCCACCCCGGACCGGAGCTGATGTGATCCACAGTGGACGAAGGACCCGCACGAGACGCTTTCATCGGTGCGCACAGGGAATCGGACGGTCAGCCGGCGACGCGCAGCGGCTCGTGCACCCGGAACATCTCGATGGCCTGGGCCTGGCGCCCCGACCGGTACAGCGCGACCATCAGCTGGGCCTGGACGTTCTCGTGCATGGGATGCGTGTCGGCCAGAACGTCCAGCTCCGCGAGCAGTTCCCGGTGCCGGCCCAGTCGCAGGTAAGTCTCGATGCGTTGTTCCACGACGCCGAACCGGTTCTCCTCCAGTTCGATCCGGTGCACCTCGATGACCGGCCCGTCCGCGACGTCGATCAGCGCCGGCCCACGCCACAGGTCCAGGGCCGAGTCGAACAGGTCCGCCGCATACGGGTCGTCCCCGCGAACCGTGGCGGCCCGTGCGCAGCGGACCGTGGACTCGAACATGGTGCGGTCGAAGCCCTCCAGCGGGACGTGCACCATCGTTGCTATGCACCCCAACCCACGCGCGCCACAAGACGTCCCTGCGGAAGACTTTGTCTCGCAACGCGTGGAATCGACGTCCGGGATCGGCCTTGGCCGCCCGGTAGAGCGCATGCCGCAAGGCACGAACCGGATCCACAATAGACCCACTAGCGGCGGGACTAGCCGACACGGCACTCACCGGGCTCCTCCAGACAACACACGCATCGACGAAGCAGCGGCCCTTCCCTCACCGGCGGTTATGTTGTCCGCTCGGCTCAAGCAGTACTACGGCCGCCTCCGACGCCCACCCGGCCGGCGATCCACTTCCCGAGGTCATCGGTTATAGGACGCCACGCTCCGGCAACACCATCCGCAGGTTGCCGGGCCGGGGAGGGCCTCCCCAGTTCCCGCCGCCACTATCTGAACGTTCCGCGCCCCATACGCCGGGGAGTCCTTGAGCGCCTGCACTTTCAGGTCTTCAGCGCCTTCCATGGCCTTCACCCCGATCTCGAAGGGCTCGGCTCTCCCTGATGCCACCCTAACGGACGGCTGAGTAACGACGCCGCAGGCTTCGCTTGATGCTACGGACCGCTCAGTCGCTCCCCCTATCACAGGGCTTTCGACACGGGGCTTCGACGCCGGACGTTTCCCTCCAACGCCGCCAGTCTGCTACCGGGCCTCCTGACAGCTACCCGGACCGGACTCACACCGGCAAGCGACGACGAGCTGACGACACAAGATCAACCACCTACACGGTCAACCTCCTGTCTGCTGGGCGCACGAAAAGGGCTCACTGCATCTACCACAGCTAGGAAGGACACCAACAAACGTCCGCTCACGCCGCGAATGTGGCGGTTCTTGGCCTGAGGCTGGGTGTCACGGCCTCAGCACGGTGGCAATCGCGACGTCCGCTGTCGCCGCTGATCGAGCATGTCAATCGATCATCTGGCACGACGGTTGGCTCGCCCTCTGATCATCAGCAGATGCCCACGTCTTGCAAATGTTGCTGACCGCACTACCGTTTGTCGCTGCGGTTCCTCCTCCGCTGGCCAAGTACGCGACCCGCCACCGTGCCAGCGAGCCAGCTCCCGCCCGCCGATGCCTGAGCAAGAACGAAGGATCCTGTACCGCTCGAAAGTCGGCCAAGGTATCGAAGCACCCGCACCAACGGTTGCGCTTAGGGGCGACCAGCAGACCTGGGCCACCTTCCTGCGCAGCCAAACACGCGCCATCCTCGCCGCGGACTTCTTCGAAACCCGGACCCTCACCGGCGCCCGCCTATTCGATTTCGCCGTCATCAAACACGCCACCCGACGAATCCGCATCCTCGGTGCCACCGCTCACCCCACCGCCGCCTGGACCACCCAACAAGCCAGAAACCTCATCAGGGACCTCCAAGACGCCGGCCTCTGCCGTGAGGTACCTGATCCGGGACCGCGACAGCAAATACACCACTGCCTTCGACGCCGTCGTGGCCGACAGCGGGATCACGACCATCACGACCGGCATCCGCATGCCCACGCATGAACGCGATCATCGAACGCCGGAGCCGCACCTGCCAAACCGAACTCCTCGACCGCACCCTCATCCTCAACCAAACACACCGACCCCACACGCTGCGCGAGTACGAAGCCCCCTGTAACCAGCACCGACCTCACCGCGTACTCCATGCCGCAGCACCACCACGCGCACTACCCCAACCCATCACCGACCCAGACATACTCGAGCACCTGGACCTCCGGCGGCAAGATCGACTCGGCGGCACCCTCCACGAGCATCACCACCTCATAGTGCATGATGAACGAGTTCACGCTCGCCAGCGCGTCTCCGAACTCAGCTTGTGTGTGACCGCTCCGGCTCAGGTCGATCACCACGCCCCCGCCTCGCACCTGCGTCCACATGCTCGCAGTGCGGTTCAGGATGTTCTTCACACTCGTCCCCGCATTCGGGGTGTACACGTCGTAGCGGATCCCGTTGATGAGCAGGTCGGAGGTCCGTGAGGTCGCCGGTCCCACCGGCGCCTCCCGCAGGATGACGAAGAATCCCCGTTCGTAGAGGGTTTCCGCGGCGAACAGCTCACTCTCGGAGAACTGGGAGCCGACGATGATCAGGCCCCCCTTGGCCGTCCCGCCGACCAGACCCGCCATCGCCAGTTCGCGTGCACCAGGGCCTCGAAGGTAAAAACTCACTTGCCGGCCGGACCGGCACCGGCCGCACGGCGCGCATCCGGGCCCGCGCTGGGTGCCGCGCCCGCTGATAAATCAGCGTGAGCGCGTTCGGATACCGAACAACTCGAGGAAGTCCACCGGCTGCTCGACGGCATCTCATCCCGTACGCTGCGCGCTCACCTGGACGGCATCGGCCAACCGTGACGGCGGCACCGTCCGGCGATCCCTCAGCGACGGGTTGTCAGCGGTGGCACCGGTCTCGGTCAGGACGAGACTGAAGACGGGAGCGGCCGTCCCGCCGAACTGTGCCCGAGCCTCCTCAGCTTCGGCATGCCGAAGGTCCACACCGTTGGCGGACAGGTAGTTGACGAAGCTGACAACGCGGAGGTCGGGCAGCACAAGCCAGGCATAGGCGCGATCGGGCTGCGCCGACGGGTTCTGCACGACGAGGCCAGAGCCGTTGAGTGGCTCGTACGGTCCGCTCAATGCCGGTGCGACGAAGCCGTACAGCCCGGTCGGTCCGGGATGAGCCGGGTGGAACACGTGGCGGTTGGTGCAGAAGAACAGGTAGTACCTGCCGTCGTGCAGGACAACGTGCGGTCGCTCCATCTCGTGGTTGATCCCGTCGGCGACCACGAGTGGCGGGAGAAGGGCCCAGCCACCGGAGTTCGCCCGCGCGACGGCGATGGCGCCGGTGAAGCGGTCACGCCACGGAACGGAGGCCGCGACGAGGAGGTAGTCCTGACCATCGGCGGGATCGCGGAACCACGCCGGGTCACGGAAGGCCCTGATCCGGCCGGGAGCCCCGCCGACCTCGTCCGCGGGCAGGTAGATCTCGCCATCGGAGCGCAGGACCACACGGTGCTCGACCCGCCGTTCGAGGCGGACCGAGCCGCTGTCCATGCTGAGCTTCGGCCGGGCCTCGACGACTCGCTGGTGATACGTCGGCTGCGCCTCGCCGCGCTCGCCCGCGGCGGTGTAGAAGATCGACAGTGATCCGTCGGGCCGGCGGATCGCGGAGCCGGACCATTCGCGGCTGCCCGGAGATGTGCCCTCGTCGAACACGTTTCCGAGGTCCTCCCACCGGTCACCGGACTTGGCGACCAGCCGGATGCGGGCGCGGTCGTGGCGTTCCTCGGGGTGGCCGGCGGCGGGCGAGGCCAATGTCATCCACAGTTCGCCGCCGGGCCCGGCAACGGTTGAGCCGTCCTGCTCCTGGACCGGCCACATGTCCCAGATGTCGTGATGCGGCAACACACGGGGCGCCGGACCGACGGGTGGTGCGGGTGTTTCGGCGAGCCGGTCGAGGTGGTCACGCGTCCAGTGCGCGGTCAGTGGATCAGCCTTTCAGTGAACCCTGCAGCAGGGCGGAGACGAAGCGGCGTTGGAAGATCAGGAAAATGACCAGCGTCGGCGCCAGCACGAGCAGGGATCCCGCGCACAGCAACGGAATATCGGTACCCCACTGGCCCTGGAAGGCGCCGAGCGCACCGGCCATGGTGCGCTTCGCCGGATCGTCGACCAGGACGATCGTGAGCAGGAACTGGTTCCAGGTCCACAGGAACAGCAGGATGGCCAGTGACGAGATCGCCGGTGCGGCCAGTGGCACGTGGATGCGCCAGAACTGCTGCCAGGTGCCGGCGCCGTCGATCCGGGCGGCTTCGGAGATCTCCTCGGGCACGTTGACGAAGTGCGCCCGCATCCAGAAGACCGCGAACGGCATGAACAACCCGATGAGCGGAACGATGATCGCCCACCTGGTGTTGAGCAGGCCCATGTCCCGGATCTGGTAGTACAGCGGCGTGATGATGCCCTCGAACGGCAACGTCAGACCGAGCACGAACAGCAGGAACACCACGCGGCGCCCAGGCATCCTGAGGTGGCCGATGGCGAAGCCCGCCATTGTCGCGATCAGCAGGGAAATCGGTACCACGCCGAGCACGATGAGCACGCTCGACGCGAGCAGGTCGCCCATGTGCGCCGCCTGGAACGCCTTCGCGAAGTTGCCCCACTGCGGCGTGCTCGGCCATGACAGTCCGGCCGGGTAGCTGCCGGAGGGGTGCAGCGCGGTGAGGAACAGGCTGACGAACGGCACGATCGTCACCACCATCAGCAGGACCAGGAACACCCGCCCGGTCCACGCCTCATGACGTCCGATGATCACGACGACTCCTCCCTGGTGAGCCGTTGGATGGGCAGGACGACCACCAGGACGAGAACCGTCAACACCACCGCGAGTGCCGAAGCCACGCCGACCTGCCGTTCGGTGAAGGCCCGGTAGTAGATCTCCAGTCCTGGCACCATGGTGGTGTTGCCGGGACCGCCCTGCGTGGCGATGTAGACGATGTCGAAGCTGGCCAGGGCCGCGATGACCGTGACGGTCACGCAGACGCCGATCTCCTGCCGCAGGCTCGGCACGGTGATGGAGAAGAACTCACGAACGGGCCCGGCGCCGTCGAGCCGTGCGGCCTCGTACAGCGCCGGATCGATCCTGCTCATGCCCGCCAGGAGCAGCAACGTGCACAGGCCCAGCAAGACCCAGGCGCCGATCACGCCGACCGCGGGCAGCGCGGTGGCGAAGTCACCCAGCCATGCCCGCGTCACAACGTCCAGGCCGATCGCGGACAACAACTGGTTGACCAGACCGGTCGAGGACAACAGCCAGCTCCACGCGATGCCCGCGGCGACAAGCGGGATGACCTGGGGAACGAACAGCACCGTCCTGGCGACGACGGCGAGCTTGCTGGTGGCGATGCGCCGGATGGTCGCCGCGATCGCCAGGCCCAGCACCACCGGGATGCCGCTGAAGAACACGATCAGCTTGACGGCGTTGAGAATCGTGCCGGACAGCTCCGGGTCGGTGAAGACCTTCGCGTAGTTGCCCAGCCCGACCCACGGGGAAGCGCCGATGCCGTCCCATTGGTACAGCGAGTACTGGACGGTGCGCCCCATCGGCAGCAACACGAACACCGTGTACACCACCACCGCGGGTGCTGCGAACAACCAGGCAAGCAGACCACTCGCCGAGCGGCGCCGCGCCCGGCGAGTGGTCTGTTCTGTCCTCGGTTGCCGCCCCGCCACGTCGGCGACCGGGGTCAGCGTCGGCTGGGTCATCGCGGTCAGTTCCCGGCCTGGCTGACGTAGTCGCTCTGCACGCTCTGCAACAGCCCTTGCGGAGACTGCTGTCCCGCGAACAGTTTCTGCAGCTGCGGAGTCCAGCTCTTGGCGTAGATCGCGCCGGTCGCATTGGCAATGAAGTCCATGGCGGCGTTGTCCTGCAGGATCTTCGCGCCGGCCGCGAGGGTCTCCGCGGTGACCGTGCCCTGCTTGACCTCCGGCATGGGCGCGTCGGCCGGCCCCATCGGGTGCGATCCGCCGACCTCGACGGCGATCCGGCGGGCATCGGAGTTGGTCGCCACCCAGTTGAGATAGAACGCGGCGCAGTCCGCGTGCTTGGCGTTCGTGGCGATCCCGTACGTCAGGGGCGCCGACATGGCGGCGACCTTGCCGCCCTTGTTCGAGGGCATCAGGAAGAACCCGACCTGGCCGGCCATCGCCTTGTCCAGGTTGCCGGACTCCCAGTCGCCGTTGAACATGAACAGGCCTTCGCCCGCCTGGAACTTGCCCATCATCTTGGTGTAGTCCATGGCGTTGGCGTCCCGGTCGAAGTAGCCCGCCTTGATCCAGCTCTCCAGGTGCTCCGCACCGCTGCGGTTGGCCGGGGTGTCGATCGTGGCGCCGGGTTTCTGGAAGATCCAGTCGTTGATCGGCCCCGGCTGGCCATAGGCCGCCATCAGGTTCTGCAGCGGGAACGCGAATCCGCCGGTCGCGCCGCCGTTGAACTGGACGATCGGGGTGATGTTCGCCTGTTTCGCCCTGGCGAGCAGGGCGTCGAACTCGGCGAGCGTGGCGGGTGCGGCGGTCATTCCGATGCGCTGCGCGAGCGTCTTGTTGTAGAAAACCCCAGTGACGCTGAAGTTCAGGCCCATCGCCTGCAACGCGCCTTCACCCCGCGGGCGGCCGCCCGGTCCCAGCCGCAGCTGCTCCAGTTGCGAGGCGGGCCACTTGTCCCAGCCGAACGCCTTCGCGTAGCCGTCGAGGTTCTTCAACAGTCCGTTGCGGACCAGTTCGGACACCTGCGGCAGCCGCATCAGGTCGGGCGGGTTGTCGGCCAGCACCCGTGGCGCGTTCTGGGTGATCACCGCGAACTGGTCCTCGCGGATGTTCCAGGTGACGTTCGGATGCTGTTTGGTGAACTCGTCGGTGAGTGCCCTGGCGATCGGGAACCCGGTCTCGAAGTAGGCGGACATCGTCACCGGCTGCGTGCCACAGGTCGGCGGCGCCGACAGGGCCACGGCTGTGTCCGTCGTCTGTGGACTGTCACTGCCCGGTCCACTACAGCCCGCTGCCAGTGCTGCGGCCAGCGCGACGATGCCGAGCGCCGTCCCGCTGCGGCTGATGTGACGCGGCATTGCGTCTCCTCGGAGGTTCTCGTGTGGACGAAACCAGCCCACGGACTCGGTGTGCGGTTGCTAAATCGGGTTAGCAAGGAATGGCGCCAGTGTTACTCTCGCCATGATCGATGTCAAGACACGCCCATGGGAGGCCCACCGGTGAGCTCACGACGGGTCACGCTCTCCGACGTCGCCGAACACGCGGGCGTGTCACGCACCACGGCTTCGCTTGTCCTGGCGGGTAGAGGCCGCGAACTGCGGATCTCACCGGGCGTGCAGCAGCGGGTCCACGACGCGGCGGACGAACTGGGCTACCGGCCCAACATCGTGTCCCGCAGCCTGCGCACGGGCACGACCAGAACCATCGGCTTCGTCTCGGACACGGTCGCCACCTCCCGGCTCGCCGGCGACATGATCAAGGGAGCGCTCGAGGCGGCGCGGGAACAGGGCATGATGCTGTTCATCGGTGAAACCGAAGGCGAAGCGGACCTCGAACGCGGTCTGCTCCAGGCCATGCAGGACCGCCAGGTCGACGGCATCATCTTCGCGTCGATGTTCACCCGGGCCGTCAAGGTGCCCGCCATCCTCACGTCGAGCCCGGCCGTTCTGCTCAACGCCGTGCCGAAACGGCCGTCCCCGCTGCCCTCGATCGTGCCGGACGAGGTCGAAGCCGGCCGTGCCGCGGCACGCGTGCTGCTCGACGCCGGCCACCGCGACGGCATTCACCTCATCGGCGCCGGTCCGCGAGTGCGCGACGTGCCCCCGGGGGCCCTCGCCGGCATCGAACGGCTCACCGGCGTCCGCGAGGTCCTCGCGAGCGCCAAGGTGAAGATCACCAGCGGCCGCGTCTGCGCCGACTGGCAACCGGAACACGGCTACCGGGCCACCCGCGAACTGTTGGAACACACCCGGCCCAACGCACTGATCTGCTTCAACGACAGAATCGCCGTCGGCGCCTATCAGGCCCTCGACGACTTCGGCCTGAAAATACCCGCGGACGTCTCCGTCGTCTCCTTCGACGACCACCCGGTCGCCACGTGGATCCGGCCCCAGCTCACCACCATCGCACTCCCCCACTACGAACTCGGCCGCAGGGCAGTCGACGTACTCATCGCCGAGATCGGACGGCACGGGCAGGGCACCGGCATGGAGAGCCGGGTGCACCGGGTTCCCATGCCGGTGCGAGCCCGTGACTCCGTCGCCCCGCGTGCTTGAGCGTGCCCGGCTAGCAGGGCGGCCAGGCGTCCTGGCCCCGGGACTCGGTGGTGATCACCACGGGATCACCGGCCCACGAGGGCAGCCACCCGGTCCCACACCCCAGCCGAGCCGGACGACCCGGTCGCGACGGCCAGAACGTCGTGCGTCCAAGAAGGGTCCGCGCGGCGGGCAGGAACATCAACGACACCAGGAGCGACGCGGCGACTCCGATCGCCGCGACCGGCCCAGGCCGCGATTCGACGACAGTTAGCCGAGCAGGAGGCAGACCAGGCCGAGGATCACCGTCCCGGCTGAGGCAATGATGGATTCGAACGACCGTCGCACGGCGGCTCGCACCGGCTGACGCATGCCCGGAGCTGTTGCCGCTTCCTCGCGGTGCCGGGCGATGATCTGCAGCGCATAGTCCGTGGACGCGCCGAACACCAGGGCCTGGTGCCGATAGTGGTCAGGCAGGCGCAAAGGTCGATCCAGAATTCCGCAACCTGGTGACAGGTCACTT
>CBIMJO010000082.1:0-14187 GCA_966244135.1 uncultured Actinocrispum sp.
AATATCGTGTTCCAGATCAAACTTCCGGCTGTGGTGAGAACCAGGAACTTGCCGAAGTTCATCCTCGCCACTCCGGCGGGTAGCGAGATCACGCTGCGGAACAGCGGGATCATCCTGCCGAGGAACACCGCCTTGTTGCCGTGCCTGGTGAACCACGCCTCGGCACGGTCGAAGTCGCCGGCCCTCATCAGCGGGATCTTCGCGATGACCGCCCTGGTCCGGGCCCTGCCGAGGAGTGCTCCCAGCAGGTAGACGATGATCGCGCCGGCCACCGAACCCGCGGTCGTCCACGCGAGCGCCTCGGCGATGGTAAACGTCCCCCGGCTCGCCGAAAAGCCCGCGAGTGGCAGGACGAGTTCGCTCGGAATGGGTGGGAAAAGATTGTCCGCGCCGACTGCTAATGCGGCGCCGGGGCCGCCGAGGGTGTTCATGAGATTGACTGCCCAGTCCGTGAGGCTCATGGGTCGAAACGTTAGGAAATGGCGCTCGCCAGGGCCATGAGGTTCACCGTCGAGTCATACTGCGGAAAACCTCAGTGTGGCCGGGCCGCTCCCGTGGTTACCGTGGCGGTCGTGGATCTGGAGGCACGAACGGTGGTGCGTCGCTGGGGGCGGACGGTGGTGAGCATCGTCGCCGGTACCCCGGCTGCGCTGGCCGAGTTGCTGCTGACGCCGTTCCTGCTGGTCCCGGGCCTGGCCCGGCTGCCGGTGCGGCTGACCGAGCTGGAGGTGCGGCGGATCGGCCGGTTCCTCGGCTCCGTGCACATCTCGGCGCTGACCCTTGAGCGCTGCCGCCGGTACATCGCGGCGCGTTGGCTGGTGGGCGGCCTGGGGTTCGGCGTCCTGCTGATGTTCTGCGTCTCTGTGGCGGTCGCCGCGTCGATGATCTCGGCCTGGGCGTTCGAAGGCTCGTGGGGATCGTCGAGGACGGCGACCGCGCGCCCACATCGTTGTTGCTGTCGGCCCTGGTGGCGCGGACCCGTCCGGGACCGGGCTTTCGGGGCTGGCCCGCCGGGTCGCCGCCGTCGACGGGGTGTTCTCGGTGCGCAGCCCATCGGGTGGACCGATCGTGGTGGAGGCTGGGCTGCCGTGCGCGTGATCCTGGCCGAAGACTCGTCGTTGCTGCGCGAAGGCCTGGCGTTGTTGCTGGCCGAGGAGGGGCATTCGGTCGTCGCCGCCGTCGGTACGGCCCCTGAGCTCATTGGCGCTTGCTCCAGGCTGCGCCCCGACGTCGTGGTCACCGACGTCCGCATGCCACCGACCCACACCGACGACGGCCTGCGCGCCACCCTCCAGATCCGCCGGGAGTGGCCCGGGATCGCCGTGCTCGTGCTGTCGCAGTACGTCGAGAACCGGTACGCCACCCAGCTGATCACCGGCACCACCGGCGGCGTCGGCTACCTGCTCAAGGACCGCGTCGCCCAGGTCGACGAGTTCCTCGACGCGCTGGCCCGCGTCGCGGCCGGTGATACCGCGTTCGACCCCGAGGTCGTCCGCCAGCTCCTCACCCGCACAACCCACCCGCTCGAACGCCTCACCCCACGTGAACGTGAGGTCCTCGCCCTCATGGCCCAGGGCCTGACCAACGCTCGGATCAGCGACGAACTTCACATCTCGCAGAGCGCCGCCGAGAAGCACATCAACGCGATCTTCGACAAACTCGACCTGCCACCGTCCAGCGGCCTCAGCAGGCGAGTCGTGGCCGTCGTCAGGTATCTCGGCAGCTAGCGCTCAGACCTTCTTGGCGGCGACCAGCAGGCCGTCGCCCACCGGAAGCAGCACGGGCACCAGCCGGTCGTCGTCCCGGGCCAGCCGCGCGACGTCCCGAAGCGCCTGGGTGTCGGCATCCTGGCTGGCCGGATCGGCCACGCGCCCCCGCCACAGCACGTTGTCGAACGCGATGACGCCGCCGGGGCGCAGCAGCCGCACGCCCTGCTCGAGGTAGCTGGGGTACTCGGTCTTCGCCGCGTCGACGAACACCATGTCGTAGGCCTCGTCGGTCAGCCGGGGCAGGACGTCCAGGGCCCGGCCCATGATCAGCCGGGTCCGGCCGGGGCCGAAGCCCGCCGCCGCGTACGCCTTCTTGGCCGCCGCCTGGTGCTCCGGCTCGACGTCGATGGAGGTCAGGATGCCGTCGGAGGCCATCCCGCGCAGCAGGTACAGGCCGCTCAGCCCCGCGCCCGTGCCCACCTCGACCACGGCCTTCGCGCGCAGCGTCGCCGCCAGGAACCGCAGGGTGGCACCGCCCGCCGGGCCGATGGGCACACAGCCCAGCCGGGTGCCGGCCGCCCGTGCGGCGGCCTGCGCGTCGTCCTCGGCCAGGTAGTCCTCGACGTAGCTCCGCAGCCCGGCCGGCCATTCGGGTGTCACGACATGCGAGGTTAGCGTTTCCGGCCGCTGATCCTGTGGCGCCAGACCGCCGGAATTCTCAGGTTCTCCACAGCCGTTTCTCACGAGTCCCCTAACACGACCAGAGAAGCTGTCGACATCAAGGGGAGTCTTTTCAGCCGAAGTGGGGAACACCGTGAACGACGCAGCCGTTGAGCAAGCGAGTGGGCAGTTGAGTCCGCGGGAGGATACCGACTTCATGACGAGCCAAGCCGACGTCGCGATAGCGGAGCCGGTCGAGCTGGACGACCAGCCGGCCTGGACGCCGCCGACCTGGGACGAGGTCGTCCGCGAGCACGCCGACCGGGTCTACCGGCTCGCCTACCGGCTGACCGGCAACTCGCACGACGCCGAGGACCTGACCCAGGAGACGTTCATCCGGGTGTTCCGGTCGCTCGCGTCGTACAAGCCGGGCACCTTCGAGGGCTGGCTGCACCGCATCACCACGAACCTGTTCCTCGACATGGCGCGCAGGCGGTCCCGGCTGCGCATGGAGGGGCTGCCCGAGGACACCGACCGGCTGGCCGGGGACGACCCGTCGCCGGAGCAGGTGTACACCGAGACCCACCTCGACCCGGACCTGCAGGCCGCGCTGGACGAGCTGCCCCCGGAGTTCCGGGCCGCGGTCGTGCTGTGCGACGTGGAGGGCCTGTCCTACGAGGAGATCGGCGCCACTCTCGGCGTGAAACTGGGTACTGTTCGCAGCAGGATCCACCGCGGCCGCCAGCAGCTTCGCGCCTCGCTGGAGCGCCGCCGCGCACTGACCCGGGAGGCGTCCGCATGACCGACCTGCGCGGGTGGAACCTGCCCGAGCAGCATCTGCTGCCGGACGCGATCGTCGCGTTCGTCGACGGCGAGCTTTCCCCCAGTGCCCACTGCCGGGCGACCGCCCACATGCAGGGCTGCCCGAGCTGCGCCACCGAGATCGCGGCCCAGCGGCAGGCCCGTGCGCGGGTGCGCACGGCCACCACGCCGGCGGTGCCGCTCGGCCTGCTCGCCGCGTTGCAGGCGATCCCGCAGAACACCGAACTTCCGGCCCTGCCGGACGAGCTCGCGATGACCGCCGACGGTCAGCTCGTGGCCGTCCAGCGCCCCGACCGTGCCGATCGCGCACCCAAGACCCCGCTGGGCTCCCGTCCTTTAGGATCCGGGCCGCGCCTGGGACAGGGACCCACCGTTCTGGGCCGCGGCCGCCGGACAGCTCAGGGCGCGGGCGTGGTCGTGTCCGGCCTGATGCTGGGCGCTCTCGCCTTCGTCACCCCTTCCGGCACCCCCGCGGCGAGCACTGACACGCCGCGCGCGCCCCGGTTCCACCACACCGTGCCCGCCGCGGCGCCGGTGCTCGTCGCCCCCGGGGCGATCATCCGCTGACAGACCGCTCTCGCAAGACGGGGCCGGGCCGATAGTGAGGTCCGGCCCTGAGCGTATTCCCGGTTGGCGCAATGATCGTGACTGCTCGTCACAAGATCTTGGGCGCGAATGTGATGGCGTCCCGCACCATCAGGGAATGGCCGCCCGCTGACAAGGCCCGCCACACTATGTGGATGGCGTTGGCAGAATTGCCCTTCCAGCCTGCGGCCGAGTCCATTGTCGAATTGTGCGACACCGACGGCGACGGTGCGATCGGGTCCGCCGAGTTCCAGGCCATGCAGGAGGCGTTCGGCACCGCCACCGACGACGCCGAGGCCGCGTTCGTCCAGCTCGACCTGGACGCCAGCGGCTCGATCAGCACCGGTGAGCCCAGCGCAACGGCCTGCGCGACAGCCGGCGGTTCGCCGAGCGGGAATCCCTTGCAACGCGCGTTCGCCCAATTGTGGAACCGAACCGTCCCGGGAATGAGTGAGGCATGGCGGCAACGGTTCGCCGACGATTTCCTGCGTTATGTGCAGGCCGTTGAGAAGGAGGCGGAGAATCGGGCATTGAAACGCATGCTGGATCTGGCCGGGTATTCAGATCTGCGCCGCAATGACATAGCCCGAGCTGCGCGTGGGTGGTGGACCGGATCTGGGAACGCCTGCGGGACATTCACGCCGCCGCCCTGCTGCGACCGTTGCCACACAAGCAGGCCCGGGACACCAGCAAGGTCGCGTGCACCCTGCTCGGCGCGCCCCGCGGCCATCTCGACTGGCTGTGCGAGTCCCCGCGGTACGCGGCTGACTCACCGGGCTTTCACCAGATCGGGGCGATGCTAGGCGGTGATGAGCCAGCAGCCTGAGCAGGAGCCGCGTCCCGAGTCCGGCGCGGACTCGTCGCCCCCCGACCGACTCGGCCCGCGGCCGTTGCGGCAGCCGCCGGTGGACCCGGCGTCGGCAGCGGTGTTCGGGCGGCCCGCCGGGGTGGACGGTGCGTTCGCGCGGTCGTCCTCGATGAACGGCAGCCACCCGCAGATGCGTTCGGCGCCGCCGCCCGCGGACGCGCTGGTGGACGCGTTCAGCCGGCCGCCGGAGCTGGGCGACGTGCTGCTGCAGCGGCCGCCGGTGGACCAGCAGCCGGACGGGCGGCCGGAGTCGCCGCTGTGGTCCCGTGGCGGTGACCCGTGGCGCGACCCGGGCGCCGGCGCGATGATCGGCCCGCCCGCGGTGGGTGCGTCGCCCGAGGAGGCGGAGAGCAAGCCCAAGCTGGGGCGCGGCTACCAGCTGAGCGTTCCCGAGCTGCTGTTCGGGCGCCGGGTGAAGCCGACCGCGCTGATCGTGCTGGCCGTGGTGGTGCTGGTGATCGCGGCCGCCGGTGGCGGTGTCGGCTGGTGGATCGCGCAGGCGGGCAACGGCCTGACCAGCGACGTCAGCCTGGTGCCGGTGGAGCAGAACGCGAGCCCGGACCGGTCGGCCGACTCGATCGCCGGGGTCGCCAAGCGCGTGGCGCCCGCGGTGGTGTCCATCGAGTTCCGCAACGACCAGACCGGCGGGGTCGGCTCCGGCGCGGTGATCGACGGCCAGGGCTACATCATCACGAACAACCACGTCGTCGAGTCGGTCGCCAAGGACCCGACGATGAAGATGACCGCGGTGTTCCAGGACGGCAGCCGCGCGGACGCCAAGATCGTCGGCCGCGACCCGAAGACCGACCTCGCGGTGATCAAGGTAACCGTGAACAACCCGACGGTCCTGCAGTTCGGCAACTCCGACCAGCTCGCCGTGGGCGACCCGGTCGTGGCGGTCGGCTCGCCGCTGGGCCTGTCCAACACGTTCACCCAGGGCATCGTCAGCGCCCTGCACCGGCCGCGGCTGCTGCCCGGCAACGGCGGCGACCCGCCCGTCGCGTACGACGCCATCCAGACCGACGCCGCCATCAACCACGGCAACTCCGGTGGTCCGCTGGTGGACATCCACGGCGCCCTGGTCGGCATCAACTCGTTCATCGTGGCGCCCAGCGAGGACGGCGGTTCGATCGGCCTCGGCTTCGCCATCCCGGCCAACGACGCCCGCGTGATCGCCGAGTCGCTGATCAAGACCGGCCAGGTCAAGCACGCCGAGATCGGTGTGAACGCGGTCACCGACGTCAGCGCGGGCAGCTCCCAGGGCGCGCGTGCCGCGAACGTCGCCGACAACGGCGCCGCGGCCAAGGCGGGCATCAAGGAAGGCGACGTGATCATCAAGGTCGGCAACCGCATCGTGCGCAACTCCGCCGAGCTGACCGTGGCCGTCCGGGCGAACAAGATCGGTGACACGGTGCCGGTCGTGCTGGTGCGGGATGGCCGGGAGATGACAATCAACGTGGTCCTGCAGTCCGACTGAAGTCGGTAAGCTGGGCGGGGGCGACTGCGGAGGTTGAGCGATGTTCGACAGCATTGGCTGGGGCGAGATCCTGGTCCTGTTGCTGGCCGGTCTGTTCATCCTCGGGCCCGAACGCCTGCCCAGCGCCGCGGCGTGGCTGGGGCGCAGCATCCGCAAGGTCCGTGAGTTCGCCACCGGCGCGCGTGACCAGCTGCGCAACGAGATGGGCCCCGAGTTCGACGAGCTGCGCAAACCCCTGGAAAACCTCCGCGAACTGCGCAACTTCGACCCCAAACGCATGGTCACCCAACACCTGTTCAACGACGAACCAGCCAACGGCACCAAACCCAACGGCTACACCCCTCCACCCGCCACGCCGACCTCCCAGCCCCCGCTGAGCCCCGGCGAAAAACCCCCCTTCGACCCCGACGCCACCTGATCCCGGGGGCCGTCTTCCCGCCTTCCAGCCGGAAGCAAAGGCCACCCACCCCCTCGGCGCAGCTCGCCGTCACCCGACGGAGCCCGGCTACGCCGAAGGCAGCCGGGGCGGCCACCCGAGTTGCCCTCTGCGCCGCCATCATCCGGCGAAGCCGTCCCCACTGAATGCGGCCACTCGATGTGCCCTTCACAATCCCGCCAAGCCCAGGCACCCCGACGCCATTTTGTCCGCGCCGCCGTTGGGCCCTGGTCGGGGAAAGCCGCTCGAATCCGTCGACGGCAGTCTCGTCGATCTGGCCCGTGCTGCAGGCTGGCTGTCGTCGTTCTGCTGAGCCCAGCCGGTACGCCCTCGGCGTCTCTTGCCCCAGCCCCCGCAGTCCGCGAGAAGGCTCCGCCTGGCCGACGCAGCCGCTCGCCCTCGCCGCTTCGTAGACCAGCCGCCGCTCAAGTCTTCGCCGGTGCCTCAGTCGGTCCCGCACTGGAGCTTCAGCAGCTCACTCCAGTCGCCCTGGGCCGCACCGCAGTTAGCCCCTTCCATCTCGCCGAGCCCGGCACCGCCGAAGGACGCCGGCTGACAACGGCGTCCTTCGGCGGCCATCCCGCCGGTAGGTCTGTCACGCGGCGACGCAGGCCAGTTGCTGCCGTAGTCCTTCCGCGGCCATGGTGCGGCACTGCTCGATGTACAGCCCGAGGGCCTGTCGCCAGGTCCGCTCGGCCTCGGCCTTGTGCCCAAGCGCGCAGTGCAGGCGGCCGAGGTGTTCCAAGGTTTCGGCCTCCTCGTACCGCGCGCCCAGTTGCTGACACAGCGCCAGCGCGTCCCGGTAGAACCGCATCGCCTCGGTGGGCGTGCCGGATCGGTGTGCGATCAGGCCGAGGCTTGTCAGTGCGGAGGCTCGTCCCTGGCGGTTGTCGTTCTCGGTGAACAGCGCGAGGGCCTGTTCGCATGCGGGCCGGGCGTTGGTCAGGTCGCCGAGCATGGCGCGGTGCCAGCCGATCCGGTTGAGCGCCTCGGCCTCCCACACCGGGTTGCCCATGGGGCTGAACAGTTTCAGCGACCGGCTGGCGTGGTCGAGCGCGATCTCCGAGTCGGATGTGACCCAGCTGAGGTCGTAGTGGGTCCGTGCCTCGCCGATGCGGTCGCCGATCTCGCGGGTCAGCACGAGGGCCCAGCGCAGGTGTTCCTTGGCCTCGGCCGTCAGCCCCGCGCGGGTGGCGGTCTGGCCGAGCAGCCGGTGCGCCAGGGCCTGCGCAGTCAGGTCGAGGCGTTGCGCCGCGGCCAGACCGGCACGCCAGGTGGTGAGCTGCTCGTGGATGCGCCCGCGCCGCCACAAGTACCCGTGCAACACCCAGGCAAGCCTCCACACGAGGGGGTCCCAGCGGTGCTGTGATGCTGTGGCCTGTGCCGCGAGCAGGCACGGGAGTTCCGCGTCGAACCACGCCATGGCATCGGTGTCTGTAGCGAACTGGGGTGCTGCGTAAGACGGGCCGCCGATGGTGATGGGGTAACGGTGCGGGAACAGCACACGCTCACCGGCGTGCGCTGCGTGCAGGTAGTAGGACACCAGGTTGTACACAGCGCCTTGGCACGTGCCTTGTTCCGCCGCGTAGAGCCGTACAAGGTCGTGCATGCGGTAGCGCCCGGGTGCGTACTGCTGCACCAGATGCGCGTTAGACAGGTCCTGTAGGACTTCGCGGGCTACCGGCTCCGGCAGGTCGGTCAACGCGACCGCTGCGGGAAGGGCGATGCTCGGGCCGGGGATGTGGCCCAACGCGCGGAACACCCGCGCCGCCTGCTCCGGAAGTGCCTGGTACGACCAGGACATCACTGACCGCAGGTTCGCGGACAGCTCCCCGCCATTGAGGACATCCAGCTTGCTGTCCTCGAGTTCCCGCGCCAGCGACTCCAGCCGGAACTCAGGATGCGTCGTCGCCCGGGCTGCCACAATCCCCAGCGCCAACGGCAGTCCCGCGCACTGATACATGAGTTGGGCGACTGCTATGGGCTCGTCGGCCATACGGTGACTGCCAATGCGCCCCGCCAGTAGCTCGTACGCTTCTTCGTCATCTAGGACGTCCAACTCGACCGGACGTGCGCCGTGCCCGACGACGAGCCCCGTCAGCCTGTGACGCGACGTCACCAACACGGTGCACGTAGAACTGCCGGGCAGCAACGGTATGACCTGTGCGCTGTCCACCGCGTTGTCGAGCAGGATCAGCATTCGCTTGGTGGACACCATGCTCCGGTACAACGCCGTCATCGCGTCGAGATCCACGGGGATGCTAGTAACCCCTAACGCGTCTAACAGCCCTCGAACCGCTGTATGCACCGGCGTTGGCGCACCAGACGGATCAAACCCCCGCAGATTCACGTACAGCTGACCATCCGGGAACTCATCCAACCTGCCCTTCGCCCACCACAACGCGAGCCACGTCTTCCCAATCCCACCCATCCCGCTGATCGCCGTGATGCCCATTGTGGACAGTTGGGCCAGTGCGGTCCTGCGCCCCACGAAGAACGGTGGGATCGAAGGAAGTTGCCGCGGCACGGACAGGTTCTGCTTCACTGGGCGGGGTTTGGACGCTCCGGGCAGCCGGATCCACGCTGGGACGGTCGTTTCCTTCACCGTGACCGTCTCCGGATGATAGGTCTCCGGGTGGCTCGCGGGGTGGTGGCGGATGACGTCGGTGAAGAAGTAGTCCGAGGCGATCATGGCCAGCACCGCCCGCGACCCGGCCAGTGCCGCCTTCAACGCGGGCGCGTCTGCCAGCCGGAACGCCAGGTTCACCGCCGCCGACGTCACCCCGTACTCGTCGTAGTTCACTTCGCCGGCGTGGAGCGCCAACCGCATCTGGATCTGCTCCTCGGGCCGCTTTCCGCGGTTGTGCGCGTGCAACTCCTCAACCAGCGCCCGGGGGAGCAACGAGCAGAACCGCGCCTTGGGCACACTCGGCGGCGCCAGCAGGAACACCCCATCCCCACGGTCCTCGTTGCGGCAGACCTCCCAATGGACCCCCGAACGCGCCAAAGCCCGTCGCAGCACCCGGTACATCCCGTCGCGGACGCGGACCTGCAGCGGGTTCGTCCGTTGTGGATCGCCAAAACCCGCCACATCAACGACTACGATCGTGCGGTGCACCGACGAGGAAGGTCTGGGCCACCACGGGGACGTCGCCACGGCGTTCATCCGGCGCGCAAGCCAGTTCACGCCGCTGGCCAGCAGTTCTGAGGCGGGGTCACCCTCGGATGCGTACATGGCCGCTCCTTCAACACCCAGATCGGTCTCGGCGCGCCCTCCGGAAGATCGCTGGTGCTAAGTGTTACGTAACACTAGAATAGCAAGTACGTTGCTGAATTCTCGGGGACAAATGGGTGCAATTCTGGAGGCTACGTGGCTGGCGGCGTCCCCACCGTTTCCCGACGGCTGCTCGGCGATGGCATCCGCCGGCTCAGAGAGCAGTCCGGCAAGACCCTCGACGAGGCCGCCAACGCGATCGGCAAGAACCGGGTCCAGCTGATCCGGGTGATTGAAGGCAAGGGCCGCATCAGCGCGGAGGACCTCACGGTGCTGCTGGGCTTCCTGGGCGCGGGCGCCGAGGAGACGCAGGAACTGCTCGCCCTGGGCGTCGAGGCCCGCAAACGCTCCTCCCGCCGCGCTTATCCGGACCAGCTGCCCAAGGAGTACTTCCGCCTCGCCGACCTGGAAGCCCTAGCGACCGAGATCTGGGACTACTCCCGAGGCGTCATTCCCGGCCTCCTGCAGACACCCGACTACATCGAAGCCGAGATGACCTATGGCGACGGAATCTGGTGGGACTCCTCGCTGGGCTGGGAAGAACGCCGGAATCGAATCGACTACCGACTCACCCGCCAGCGGCAGACCATGGAAAGCGATCCCTCCAAGGCACTGCGGTTCGTTATAGCCGACGAGGCCTTGCGCACCGAGGTGGGCGCGCCGACGACGATGCAGGCGCAGCTGGCCTACCTGCTGAAGATCATCGACACCCGGCCGGAGGTCAACATTCAGGTGCTGTCCTCGACGGTCTCCCACAATCCGGCTCCCGTCAGTGGAATGATCCTGCTCCACTTCGAAGATCCACTTCCGCCGATGGGCCTGATGCCGGTCTCCTTCGGGCCGCCGACCTATGTGGAGGCTCCAACGGACACCGCCCGGTTGATCAGGGCGTTCCGGAAGGTCGAGTCGCTGGCGCTGAGCCGCGAACGCTCGCGCGCCCGCATCGCGGAGCTGGCGGCGTCGAGCAGCTGAGCCTGGTCAGTGCTGGGCTTGAGCTATCCGCTCGCAGAGGGCGCCGATGGTGGCGAGTTCTTCCGCGGTCAGCAACGTCACGAAATGCTGGACAACGCCCGCCAGGTGGGTTTTGGCGGCGGTGCCAAGGCGGTTCGCACCGGCTGGGGTGAGGCGGGCGACCACGCCTCGGCCGTCGCCGTCGACGCGTTCCCTGATGACCAGGCCGGCTCGTTCCAGACGGTCGACCAACCGGGTCACACCTGATCTTGAAAGCAGCACTGCCTCAGCCAGTTCGGCCATGCGTAGCCGCTGGTCACCGGCCTCGGCGAGCTGGGCAAGGACGTCGTAGGCGCCGAGTGACAGCCGCTGTTCGGCGAGCAGCTCGGCCTCCAGGCACCGGGTGACCTTCGCGTGCGAGCGCAGGAAGGAGCGCCAAGCGTCGATTTCGCTGCGGCTGGGCAACCGGGTTGCCGCTAACTCCGGCACATTTTCCGATGTTACGGAACGCGCGCAAGTGACTGCACAGTGCCCTGTCGTACGGGCGGCCCGGCTGGCCGCGGTCTGCCCGCCGTAGCATGAGAAAGGTGATACCCACTGTCGAAGCGGTCCGTACGGCGCTCGCCGGCGTCCAGGACCCGGAGATCCACCGCCCGATCACCGATCTCGGCATGGTCAAGGACGTCACCGTGCACCCTGACGGTGCCGTGGACGTGGCGGTGTACCTGACGGTCGCCGGTTGCCCGCTCCGCGACAAGATCACGCGCGATGTGACCGCCGCCGTGTCCGCAGTCGATGGCGTGACCGATGTGCGGGTCGAGCTGGACGTGATGAACGACGAGCAGCGCACCGCTATGCGCAAGTCGCTGCGCGGCGATGAGCCGAAGATCCCGTTCGCCGAGCCGGGCTCGATGACGCGCGTGTACTGCGTCGCCTCTGGCAAGGGCGGGGTCGGCAAGTCCAGCATCACTGTGAACCTCGCCGTGGCCATGGCCGAGCGGGGACTGTCCGTCGGCGTGGTCGACGCCGACATCTACGGCCACTCGGTGCCGCGCATGCTCGGCGCGACCGGGAAACCGACCAGGGTCGAGTCGATGATCATGCCGCCGCAGGCCAACGGCGTGAAGGTGATCTCGATCGGGATGTTCACCCCCGGCAACACCCCAGTGGTGTGGCGCGGCCCGATGCTCCACCGTGCCCTCCAGCAGTTCCTGGCCGAGGTGTTCTGGGGCGACCTCGACATCCTCCTGCTCGACCTCCCACCGGGCACCGGCGACATCGCGATCTCGGTGGCCCAACTGATCCCGAATGCCGAGATCCTGGTGGTCACCACCCCGCAGCAAGCCGCCGCCGAGGTGGCCGAGCGCGCCGGGGCGATCGCGTTGCAGACTCGCCAGCGCATCGCGGGCGTCATCGAGAACATGTCGTGGCTGCAGATGCCAGACGGTTCGAAGATGGAGATCTTCGGCGCGGGCGGAGGCGAGACCGTGGCCTCTTCGCTGAGCCGCGCCGTCGGCTCGGATGTCCCCCTGTTGGGTCAGGTCCCCCTGGACACCCGTCTGCGGGAGGGCGGCGACGCTGGCACCCCGCTGGTGACTTCGGAGCCCGAGGCGCCCGCTGCGGTCGTGCTGAAGGACATCGCCAAGCGTCTTACCGTCCGGGCGCGGGGCTTGGCAGGTCGCATGCTTTCGGTGACCCCAGCGGGCAGGTAGTCGCCCTGCACCCCCGGGGTCCGTTCCGGGGGTGTTAACTCTCCGTGCTCAGTCGGACGAACCTTGTCCAGGCAGATGGGTCGACGTGGAGCATCCCACCCTCGCGGTTCTTGCTGTCGCGTATGGACACGATGTCCTCGGAAATTCGCACCTCGACACAGGCTGGACTGCCCGAGCTGCTATACGAACTAATGATCCATCCGGACATGCGGACCATGCTGAAACCACCTTAGGAAGGGTCACCCACAGGGACTATTGCAACTCATGAGCGACTACCATGAGTTTGCTAGCACCCTATTGGATTGACCCCAACCTATTGGTGCTAGACACGCGGGCGAAGGTGCTTCAATTCAGTGCCGGATCAGGTCGCGCGGTCTTGCCAGGCGGGGTTGTCGCGGACACGCTCCGCGGTCGCGCGGGTGGTGCGGGGTTTGACGTGGAGGTCTTTGCGGAGTTGGTCGAGTTCGCCGCGGAGGTAGTCGCGGGTGGCGACCTCGCCGACGGCGATGCGGAGGGCGGCGAGTTCGCGGGCGAGGTACTCGGTGTCCGCTTTGGTTTGGGCCGCGCGTTGGCGGTCTTCTTCCAGGGAGATGCGGTCGCGGTCGTCTTGGCGGTTCTGGGCGAGCAGGATCAGCGGCGCCGCGTAGGCCGCCTGGGTCGAGAACGCCAGGTTGAGCAGGATGAACGGGTAGGGGTCCCAGCGCAGGGACACTGCCGCGAGGTTCAGGCTGATCCACGCCACCACGAGGAGGGTCTGCCAGAACAGGAACTTGCCGGTGCCGAGGAACCGGGCCAGGCGCTCGGAGAACCGGCCGAACGCCTCCGGGTCGATCTCGAACCGCAGTCGCCGCGGCCGCCGTGGCTGGTCCAGCCTGCGGCGGGTGGTCACCTCAGGCATCGGTGCTCGCCTCCCACAACCCGTTCTCCCGCCAGCCCTCGGGCAGCAGATGGTCCAGCACGTCGTCCACGGTCACCGCGCCGAGCAGGTGTTCACCCTCGTCCACGACCGGCGCGCACACGAGGTTGTACGCCGCGAAGTAACGGGTCACCTCGCTGAGCGACGCGGTCGGCGGCAGCTTCGCCAACTCGGTGTCGAGGGCGCCCGCGACGAGTTCGAACGGGGGTTCTCGAAGCAGGCGTTGCAGGTGCCTGTTACTATGGGGGGTTCTCTACGCTGGGGTTGCTGGTCCACGCAGCCTTTTTACGGGCGTGTGGGGGTGGCGGGGGGGGGGGGGGTCACGAACACCATGCTCGCCAGCGCTGGGGTGAGGTCGGGGTTGCGTACCCGGGCCAACGCTTCCGCGATGGTGGCGTCGTGGCTCAGCACCACCGGTTCGGAGGTCATCAGACCGCCCGCGGATTCCGCTGAGTACTCCAGCAGGCGCTTGACCGGCGCGGACTCTTCGGGCGCCATCAGGTCCAGCAGGCGGTTCTTGTCCAGTTCGGACAGTTCCGCCAACAGGTCCGCCGCGTCGTCCGGGTCCATCGCCTCGAGGATGTCGGCCGCGCGTTCGTCGTCGAGGTATGCCAGCAGGTCCTTCTGGTCCTCGTCGGGCAGTTCCTCGATCACGTCGGCGAGCCGCTCGTCGTCCAGCGCGTCGGCGACCTCGTAGCGGCGTTTGGCCGGCAGGTCCCGCAGCGCGACCGCGACGTCGGCCGCCCGCATCTTCTCGAACGTGGTCAGGAGTTGTTG
>CBIMJO010000083.1:0-14151 GCA_966244135.1 uncultured Actinocrispum sp.
ATCGAAGTCGGGCGAGATCTGACCTTGTTGCTTGGCCGTCTCGAGGCGGGCGATGGTCCTTTCCGTCTGCGGGCGGATGAAGCGTTCGTTGAGGCCGGCGGCGACCGCGGGATCGTGTTGGGCCTCGCCCACCAGGGCCCGGTAGAGCGGGCCCCAGGGTGGGATGCCCAACAGGTCGACCGCTCCGTAGGTTTGCTTGCGCAGGTCGGCCATGACGTCGCCGGTGTAGGGAATGTCGAGCACGGGCTCGTTCACCGTCAGCAGCGAGTCCAGGAACAGCAGCCCCTTCGAGGGCCAGCGGCGGTAGACCGTGTGCTTGCCGACACCGGCACGGGCCGCGACCGCCTCGATGCTCAGCTTGGCGTAGCCGGCTTCCTGGGCCAGGTCCAGCGTGGCTCGCATGATCGTTTCAGTTCGGTCGTTGGAACGAGTGGCGCGGTGGTCGGCCATACCACCACCTTACGGCACGGCACGTGCCGTGTTGACAACAGGCACTCGTTGATCCACGCTGATCATGGAACGGCACGGACCGTGCCGTGCCGGTACTCCCGACAAAGGGCATCTTCCGCAGGAGGTAGGAATGAACACGCGCTCAGAGGGCACAGAACAGACCACGGTGTTGATCACCGGCGGTAACAAGGGACTTGGGCTCGAGACCGGCCGCAGACTCGGCGAACTGGGCTGGACGGTCTTCCTTGGCTCGCGTGACGAAGGGCGAGGACAGGCGGCAGCCGACAAGTTGACCGCCGCCGGCGTGAAAGTGGTCATGGTCCCGCTGGACGTGACGTCGGACGAGTCGGTGGCGGACGCCGTACGGCTCGTCCGAAAGCACACCGACCGGCTGGACGTGCTGATCAACAACGCCGGCACGCCAGGAAGGATGGTCGCGCCCGCGGACGCGACGGTCGACGAGGTTCATTCCGTCTACGACACCAACGTGTACGGACCGATCAGGGTCACGCACGCGTTCCTTCCCCTGCTCCAGGCGTCGGACCACCCTCGCGTGGTGATGGTGTCCAGCGGCGGCGGTTCCTTCGCCGTCGTGACCGATCCGGGACAACCGGTCTCGAAGATGCACGATCTCGCCTACAGCTCGTCGAAAGCGGCGCTGAACATGATCACCGTCCGGTACGCCCAGGCGCTCCCGAACATCAAGTTCAACGTCGCCACTCCCGGAGAAATCGCGAACCGCAAGTTCGCCGCCACCGACATGAACAACCACACCGGCCAGCTGACCGTCACCGAGGGCACCGACTCGATCGTCACACTCGCGACGATCGGCGCCGACGGGCCGACCGGAACCTTCATCGATCGCCTTGGCCCCGCTGCCTGGTGACCCCTGGAAACCCACCCCACAGAAAGAACGAAACATCATGAGCAAGGTCTGGCTCGTCACCGGTTCGTCCCGTGGCCTCGGCCGCAGCTTCGTGGAGGCCGCCTTGTCCCGCGGTGACAAGGTGGCCGCGACCGCACGGAACACCGAAAGCCTCGACGAGCTGGTCGCCGCCCACGGCGACGCGGTGCTCCCGCTCGCGATGGACGTGACCGACAAGGCCGCCGTCCTCGAGAGCGTGAAGCGGGCCAACGAACACTTCGGCCGCCTCGACGTCATCGTGAACAACGCCGGCTACGCCCAGGTCGGCGCCATCGAGGAGCTGACCGAGCAGGAACTGCGCGACCAGCTGGAGACCAACGTTTTCGGTGCGGTGTGGGTCATCCAGGCCGCGTTGCCCTACCTGCGCGAGCAGGGCGGAGGGCACATCATCCAGCTGTCCTCCGCGGCCGGTCTCATCGCGATGCCGCTCGGCGGCGCGTACCACGCGTCCAAGTGGGCCCTGGAAGGCCTGAACGAAGCCCTCGCCGGCGAGGTCGCCGAGTTCGGCATCAAGGTGACCATCATCGAGCCCGGCGGCTTCGCCACCAGGAAAGGCAAGAACCCCAACCCTCTCGACAACGGCCACATGGCCGAGCTGAACCCGGCCTACGACGGTCTCCGCCAGCGCCTCGCCGGATTCTCGGGAAAGCAGCCCGCCGGCGACCCGACCGCCGCAGCACAGGCACTCCTCAAGATCGTCGACGCCGGCAACCCACCCCTGCGGATCCTCTTCGGCCAGGGCTTCTACCCCATGATCCAGCAGGCCTACACAGACCGCCTCAAGACCTGGACCGACTGGCAGGATCTCTCGGTCGCGGCACACGGCACCCTTGATCACGAAGATCGGTGACGGCACATGCCGACATCTCTGGAAACGAACAACAAGGAGACGTTCGGCCGCTTCCACGGAGCCATGAACTCCCGCGACGCGGAGGTCATCGCAAAGGCGATCGACGAGGTCGTCGATCCGAACCTGCTGTTCCACGCCACGGTGCCAAATGTCGTGGCTGAGTCCAGGCGCTCAACCAGGTGTGGGTGACCCCTCCTTCGCGCGTTCCCGACCTGCAGGTCGCCATCGAGGACGTGATCGCGGGGCGAGTACCGGGCCGGCCACCGGTAGGTGACGAATCTGCTGCCGCAGGACGGCCCTTCGCCGCCAACGCGCTGGCCTGGGCGCCACAGGTCAAGGCCGACTGACCTGTGGCGCGTGGCGCGTACGGCCAGGCCACCACCTCTCCGAACCACGAGCCCGACATCGCGGCGGTCGCCGGACAAGCCCTCCGGAGTGGCGTTCATGCGGCCTCGGTCCACACATTGACCGGCCCACGGTCACTGGACCGCTCTCACCTTCGGCTACTGGGCGCGCGACAACGCATCCGCTTTCGGCGGCTGATCACCACCGGCTCGTAATGGGAGCGGCCGCATCCAATGTTCAATGCCGCCGACCGTGCTGGTGTGGTGCGTTGGAACCAGGGTCCGCATCCGGGCGTTCGCTTCGCATGGACGAGGTGTGGGTCATGACGATTCCCGCTCTTGCTGTGTGGCTTGCCCTGCTGGCGGTGCTGGAACGAGGTTGGCGACGGGCGCGGCGCACGCGTGATGCTGGGACGCCGATGTCCCAGGCCACCTTCGAGGAGTTCGTGTCGTTTCTGCACGGCACCAAACGTGTCGAGCTCGCTCAACGATCGACACAGTCGCTGATGCGCCAGGAGCAGAACAACGGCGCGCCACCGCACCACGTCGATCTGAACGAGGGCATCGCCATCCTCGATCCACACCGGCTCAAGAACCGGCGGTAAACCAACGAACGCAGTCGTGCCGGTGAGTGCGTGTGGTTGACCAACCCGACCCGATGGGATGAGCAGCGGAGAACCGGTTGGCATCGGCCGGCGGGTGTACCGAGGGATGACGCAGCGGAGTTCGATGGATCTCTCGGACAACGTCGACCCGGTGTGGCGGTAGCGCCTTCCGCTTGCCTGGAAGTCCTTTCAGATGCGGAGCATTCCCGTGGGTGCTCGTCGACGCCCGCGGGACCAAATTGATCAAAGCCACCCAACATCCGCGCACATGCCGACGAGCGGACGTTTCGCGGGCCGGGCTACTGGGACAGGCCCGCTAACGGAGAAGGGGGCTGCTCGCGGCCGTCGATCGGTTCTCGCCGCGCCAGTAGTCTTGCCCGGGTGTTTCAGGTGATCAGTTTGCCCGGGCGGATGCCGGGCCGGCGGTGCAGCAGGTTCGGGCAGCGATGACTGATGGGATGGGCGGCCCGCTCGACCAGGAAACATTCCGGCCGATCCTCGACATGGTGAGGGCGCGTCACGCGGCAGCCCAGATCTGCGTGTCGCACAACGGACAGGTACTCCTGGACCGGGCATTCGGGTGCCGGCCAGAGACACCTTTCTTGATCTTTTCTGCCGGAAAGCCGTTCGTTGCCATGCTGGTGCACCTGCTTGCCGAGCGTGGACTGCTCGCCCTTGACGACCCGGTGGCCCGGTACTGGCCGGAGTTCGGCCGGTACGGCAAGGACACCATCACGATCCGGCACGTACTGCAACACCGGTCCGGTGTTGCGTTCGCGCGCGGGATCCGCCGTGATGCGCTCGCCGCGACGAACTGGAGCCGCTCGGTGCGGGCCCTGGAGCAGGCGAGACCATCCTGGCCGCCCGGGCAGGTTCCGGCCTACCACGTCATCAGTTTCGGATTCATCCTCGGCGAACTCATCGAACGCGTCACCGGGACCGGCCTGAGGGAGGTGCTGCGCACCGAACTCCTCAACCCTCTCGGCTTGACGAACACCTACCTCGGCACACCTGCTCCATTGTGGACTCATCGTGTTCCCATGCGCGCGCACGGAGCCGGAGTCGGTGGCAAGGTGAGGCAACGGGTGTTCAACCGCCGTGCCATCCGCCAAGCCGTCAGTCCGGCCGCGACGATGTCCAGCACCGCCCGGGACCTGGCTCGCTTCTACCAGATGCTGCTCGCGGGTGGTGAACTCGACGGCATCCGGGTGTTCGCCCCTGCCACCGTCGCGCAAGCCCGGCAGCCATCCAGTGACGGCGAGGTCGACCAGGTACTGCACTTGCCCATCCGCTGGTCCCAGGGCTTTCAACTCGGCGGGCCAGGACCGGACCCCACCCGCCCCCGGCCGATGGGCCGCAACAGCAGCCCCAACACCTTCGGCCACAACGGTTCCAACTGCTGCATCGGATGGGCGGATCCCGATCGGCAGTTGGTCGTCGCCTATGTGACCAACCGGCTCCACACCGGACTCGAAGGCTCACCCCACCAGAACGACGTGAGCGACGGAATCCTCGCCACCATCGACCAGACATCCCGCGGCTGACCCCAGTCCCCCGAGCGCAGTCGCACGTCATCGAAAACGGCACAGGAGCGCAGGACTCCCACGCCGCGAAGCGACCGGAACGCGGTTGAACTGGGCGTCTTTCCATGCCGCCAAGCGGGCGCATCGATGGATCATCTCACCTGCGCATGAGGGCTTGGCCTTCACGGTCGACCTTGATCCCGCCCGCGGCCAGGACAACTTCCGGCTGTGCTGTTCGTGATTGGTAACGGCAGTTGGTCTTCGGTCGATCTTCGTACGTGGGGCGTTCTCTGGGAGCCAGGGCGGCTGGAGTCGTCGCGGTCGTGGCAATGAGCGTGTGTTGCGGCATTGTGCCGGGCACGCCGGGTACGGGTGACGAGCCAACGGTTGGTCCTGTGCCGCAAGGACTGGCGAGTTTCTACGCACAGAAGCTTTCGTGGGACTTGTGCCCGATTTATGGTCAGGATCTGTTCAGCACAGTGTTGTTCGCGGACACCTCACTGGACTGCGCACGATTGTCTGTGCCGCTGGACTACACCAACCCAGCGGGGTCGGTCGCGCAACTGGGCGTGCTGCGGCGGAAGTCCACTTCACCCGAACGAATCGGGGCGGTCGTGTTCAACCCTGGCGGCCCTGGTGTGTCGGGCATGGTCGCCGCGGCCGGCTACGCGAAGGACACGTGGACCGGTGCGCTGAGGGAGAAGTTCGATCTGGTGGGGTTCGACCCGCGGGGCGTCGGTGCCAGCAGGCCGAAGGTGAAGTGCTTGTCCGATCGGGAAAAGGACGCTGAGCGGCTGGAGCCGCCGATCGAGGGCGCGGACGCGGTCGCCAGGATCGAGCAGAAGAACCGGGAGTTCGCCGGAAAGTGTGCCGCGGCCTCGGGCAGAGACCTGCTCGCGAACGTGGGCACTCGGGACGTCGCACGTGACGTGGACATCCTGCGTGCCGCGCTGGGTGAGCGGAAGCTGACGTACCTGGGTTATTCGTACGGGACCAGGATAGGCACAGCGTATGCCGAGGCTTTTGCGGGCAACGTGCGAGCCATGGTGCTTGACGGCGTAGAGGATCCGAATCCCGATCCGGCGACGGACGGCCTCGGCGTGATCAATGGTTTCAAGGAGGCGTTCAGCCAGTACGCCACGTCCTGCAGCGCACAGAAGGACTGCCCGGTCGGTGTCGATCCGGCGAAAGCCGAGGCGCGGCTGGACAACTTGTTCGACCCGCTGAAGACGCGGCCGCTCGCCGTCCGCGGCCGTGAGCTGTCCTATTCGGACGCTTTGATCGCTGTGCGGGTGAGCCTCTACAGCGAACAGCAGTGGAACCAGCTGACCGAGGGGCTGAGGAACCTGGCTGCCGGCAACGGACAGCTGTTGCTGCGGCTCGCGGACGCGAACGAAGGACGTCAGGACGACGGCACCTACTCCGGTTCGTCGGACGCGTTCACCGCGGTCACTTGCGTCGACGGCCCGCCGGAGAGAGACCGGGCGGTCGTCGAGGACAACGTGCGGCGGATCCGGGCCGCTCATCCACCGCACCTGCTGGTGGACGAGAGAAGTCTTCAGCCGGCGCTGGACACCTGCGCGTTCTGGCCGGTACCGAACACCGGGACGCCCCATGATCCCCACGTTCCCGGCCTGCCCAAGGTGCTGGTGGTGTCGACGATCGGCGACCCGGTCACGCCTTACCCGGCCGGTGCGCACCTGGCCACGTTGCTCAGAGCGGGCCTGCTCACCGTAGCGGGCACCCGGCACGGCGGGTTCTTGCACGGCCTCCCGTGCGTGGACAAGATCGTCACGACCTATCTGGTCAGCCTGCAAGAGCCAGCGGACCACACCACCTGCTCGTAGCAGAACACCGAGCGCGTGCTGGGCTTCTCCGGCGGCGGAGCCGGTGAAGGCCTTGACGTCGATGGCCAGCACGAGCGCAGCCCGTTCCCGGCCGTCCGCGGTACGCAACCCGAGCAGGATCTGTACGGCCTGCTGGCCGACGGCTTTCGCCTCGACCAGTTGGTCCAGGTGGAAGAACACGTGGCCGAGCACTGGGGTTTGCAGGCCGAGGATGTCCTGGTGCGCCGTGGGGGCCAGACCGCCGATGCTGGCGCCGACGATGATCGCGTTGTGTCCTTCACTGGGACAGGCGTTCGCGCAGGCCCGCGCGTAGGCCTGCGGTGGTGAGTAGATCGATGAGGCCGCCGCCGTATGCGGCGAGTCGGCGGTGGCAGAGGCCGGCGAGTCTTAGTCGAGGTGGACTCGTGCCGGAGCCGTTGGGGCGCAACGTGATGGCCCAGCTGATGCGCATCTGGCCGCGGGTGGAGCGGTGGACGAGTGTGCTGGGTGGTTGGTGGGTGACGATCTCGAGGGTGGCGTCGCGGCCGCCCCAGTCGTCGATGATGCCGCCGGGGCGCAGCTGTTGCAGGGACTCGTTGATGTGGCGCAGTGCGCGCCTGCTGGATGGCAGGAGGCGTTCAAGGGCTCGCGGGGGATACCAGCCGGCGCGGTTCTTGCCTGTTCTGTGCCTCAGAGTTCCCGGCGCGAGCCGGCCTACCTTGTTGTCAGGCCCAAGCTCGGCGATGGTCTCGTCGGTGCTGTTGTTGTCGATGCCGTTGGCGATGCGGACCAGCGGGGTCCTGCATGATGTCCACCGTCGGTCGGTTACGGGAAGGTATTGTTGCGCGCTGATGTGACGTAGCTGTGTTCCCGGATGTGGGTGGGCGCCGGTGTGAATTCCTGGCGCCTTGTCGTCTGCGGCAGCTCGGGGGTAGGTGGGGATGGATTGCAGCGATGTGATCGTGGCGGACTTCTCGGCGGTTGGCGTGCGCGGATATGTGCATGTCCGCGAGGTCGACGGAGACGCAGAGGTGGTGGTCGCTGCCGATGAGCCGGTCGTTCTGGCTTCGGTGGTCAAGGTGTTGCTGGTGACTGAGTTTGCCCGGCAGGTGGCGGCGGGCCAGCTCGATCCGACTGAGCGGGTGCGGGTTCGGGCGGTGGACCGGCTGGGTGGTCTCGGTACCGCCGGGTGTCTGGACGATGTGGACGTCAGTTGGCGGGACCTCGCCGCGTTCGCCATGTCGCTGAGTGACAACACCGCGGCCGACATGCTGCTGCACCGTATGGGCCTGGACACGGTGCGCGACCTTGCTGTCCAGTTGGGTTTGACGGCTACCCGGGTCGTCGGGGGGCCGCGGCAGCTGATCGAGTCGATGTACGCCGATGTCGGTGCGGTCAATGCGGCCCAGTTCGCCGAGATGTTCCCGGCTCTGGGGCCCGAGCACCTGGCTCGTCTGGCCGTGGTGGATCCCGTCCGCACGAACGCGAGCACACCGCGGGACATGACCCGGCTGTTGTCCCTGATCTGGCGCGATGAGGCCGGCCCGGCCGCAGCCTGTCGGCGGGTGCGTGAGCTGATGGCGCGTCAGGCGTGTGGTCATCGTTTGGCAGCTGCGTTCGACGCGGACGTGGTCGTTGCCGCGAAATCAGGTTCGGTGATCGATGTGCGCAACGAGGTCGGTGTGGTGGTGTGTCCTGATGGCCGCCGTTATGCCATCGCGGTGTTCACCCGTGGCGGCTGGGGTACGCGGCGGCCGGATGTCGATGTGGCGATTGGGCGCGTCGCGCGGCGGGCGGTGGACTTCCTACACTCCAGGTAATGGTTTCCCGGGCGGCCGGGGAGCGAACACGACCGTCCACGGCTGCGGTGTGCCGGTCTGGTCGGGCTCGGTGGGTGCGGGGTCAGTGGCCGTGAGGACGCGGGCCACCACGTCGGTGAAGCGCTGCGCGGCCTGGTGCGGAGTGCGGTGCGGCCACGCTGTGGAGACCTGCCAGACCAGCGGCCGGCCGGACAACGGCCGCCAGATCACGCGCGATTCCTTCTGTGCGACCGCGCCTGGGTCGAAGGCAACGGTGTGTCCACTTGCGACCAGTCCGAGCATGAGCTCGGTGCTGGCAGCGTGCCGAACCTCGGCGGGGTGGAATCCATGCAGCCGGCAGGTGGCCAGGGTGTGGTCGTACAGGCCTGGCGCCGCGTCACGCGGGAACAGCACCAGCTCGTGACCGGCCAGGTCGGCCAGCATGACCTCGCCCCGCTCGGCGAGCGGCGATCGACGCGGCAGCACGACTCCCTGGGGCAGCGACAGCGGTGGCCCGCAGGTCAGGTCGTCGGCGTCGACGGGGTGCTGCAGGACACCGACATCGAGATCGCCTCGCTGCAGGAGCAGCAGCTGCTCAGTGGTGGTGGCCGCGTGCAGGTCGAGTCGGACGTGGGGTGCGTGCTCCGCGAAACCCGCCATCAGGGCCGCCAGCACTCGGCTGGGCGTCTCCGGTGGGATCCCGGCGCGCAGCTGGCCGGTATGTCCTGCGTCGATGCCGCGCACGAGGACGGCGGCCGTGTCGACGCGGGCGACGATGGCGCGCGCCTCACCGGCCAGGACCTCACCGGCAGCCGTGAGGCGCACTCGACCGGCGGACCGGTCGAACAGCTGCACGCCGTAGTCCTGTTCCAGTCGGCGAATGCGCTGACTCAGCGACGGCTGGGCCATGTGCAGTCTGGCCGCGGCACGGCCGAAATGCAGCTCCTCGGCCAGAACCAGGAAGCACCGCAGATGCCAGACCAGATCCACAGGGCGAGAGTATCCGCGTCACGCCCGCCGCACAGCGAGTGCGGCACACGCGGCCAAGCCAAGTACGGCGCTGGTCCGTCCGGCCGGACCAGCGTCGAGCGCGATCCCCATGGCCAGTCCGGCGAGGAACGCGATCGTGCCGGTGACGGCATGCAGCACTCCCGCATACGCCCCGACGGCTCCTGACGGCGCCAGGCGGATCAGCCTGACGAACACCGCCGGCAGCAGTATGCCTTGTGCCCAGCCGAACAGCGCCCCCGCGAACCCCACGACCACGATCTGCGCCGGCCCTGGCGTCGCCCACGCGACGAGCAGGTAGGCGGCAGCGAACCCGGCAAACCCGGCCATCAGACCGTGTTCGTCGGCCAGTGCCCGCAACCGTGGCAACTGGGCGACCGCCGCCACCGCCGCCCCAGTGACCGTGAAGACGGCGACCAGCCCATGCTCAACCACGACCTGTGGGACGACGATCGTTGCCTGCGTGATCAGCAGGGTGATCGGCCAGGCCGCGCGCACCAGGCGGGCCAGTTCCTTGTCCCGCAGGACAGTCACCATCCTCCATGGGCGGGTGGGCCGGCTGGTGCGGGCGAGCGCGGGCGACAACACCACGAACAACAGTCCACCACCGAACCACAGGACCGCCGCGAGCGCGGCGATGCCCGTGAATCCGGTGCGCGGCGCGCTGTCGGCGAGCAGTGCCAACCCCACCAGCGGTCCTGCTGCGGCAGCGGCCTGCCCGGCCGCGATGTACCAGGCGTACCCACGCCCCGGCCACTGGCCCGGCAATCCCGCCAGCAGCGTCTGCCCCGCGGGTGTGTACAGCGAGCCGCCGACACCGACCAGGACCGCGGCCGTGACCAGCCCCGGCACCTGGTCGGTGGCCGCGAGCAGTGCGAAGCCCGCACCTCGCGTGACACAGGCCAACGCGGCGGCACGTCCCCCGCCCAGCCAGTCTGTCAGCCGGCCGGCGGGCGCGTAACAGACGTACTGCACGAACGTCCGCACTCCCACCACCACGCTCACCACGAATGCTGTCAACCCAAGACCGTCGCGCAAGTACAGCGCGAGATAGGCCAGTACAGCGGACAACCCGACGCCAGCCGCGAGTTGCGTCACGGCCGCCACGGTGACCACCCAGCCAGGCCACGACCTGACCAGGACGCGACCCCGGCCGGTCGCCTGATCTGTCCTTTTAGAACTCAAGGTCGGTCAGGTGCGCGGGAGCGATCACCTCGGTACGCAGCCCCAGCGAGCGCACAGTCTCCTTCAGTTCGCTGACCGCGGACGCGTGAACGGTGCCAGGCAGGCGGGGATCGTCGAATCCGGTCACCATGTCGTCGTGATGGCTGGGCAGCACATAGGCGGGGCCACCCAGAACGGTGAGCAGCCGCTCGGGGTAACGATCCACGGCATTGTGAAACGTCATGCAGACCGCCACCACGTCCGGGCGCAGGCCGACCAACTCGCGTTCCACGAAGTTGGTGCCGCCGAACAACAGCACGGACAACCGATCGCGAATCGTCACCAGGTAGGCCACCGTACCGCCCTCGACCAGATCTCGGATCGTGGCCGGTGGATCCGGCTGCGCGGTCAACGTGCCCGGAAACGAATAGCCGTAGTCCTTTCCCTGACTGTGCAAGCTTGGTATCACGCGAATCGTGTACGCGCCACCAGCGAAACTGAGCTGCTCGCCGCCCCGAACCTCGACGACCGGGCCGCGATACCCCATCGCGCCCAGCAGGTGCCGATGCGTCTCCGTGCCCATGGGCAACATCGTTCTGCCCGCCCACGCCTGCCGGCCAAGCAGATACGGCACATCGTTCAGGTGGTCGAAATGCCCATGACTGATCATGATCACCTCGGGCGGGCCCGTGATCCGCTGGGAAGCGATCAGGTCCTCGATCACGTCCTTCCGCACCCGCAACGCGCCCCCGTCGGCCGTGGAGTCGAACCGGCTCAGATACGGATCGAACCACAACACGTGGTCATCGAACGCCAGCTGCCACCCAGCCACCCCCAGCCACCGCAGCCGAACCCCCGCCGAGCCGCGTGGCCGTCGCCGAACCTCCCCAGGGTCGGGACGTGCTCGAGCCGACGCGCCCGCGACACCAGTCACCACAGCGGTGCCGCCCACCAGCGCGGTGCGCAGCACGCCCCGACGACCCAACACGAGCGATTTGTCCACACTGGACGCAGAACGCGGTTGCAATCGGACCCCCAGCCAGAGCGACAAGATTTCCATCATCTGACCACGACCGCGACAGAACGGTCCAATATCAACACACAGCACAGTCCATAGCGACATGGCTATTACGGCTTGTCAGCAACGTAGGCAAGCCCTTACCAACCCTCGAACAACACCTGCGTAGGCCTATCCGCGCGCGGGACGAGGACCTGGATGCTGTGTACCGGGACGATCGCCCATGCGGTCGGGACGCCCAGCCAGTACGCCAGCACCAACCTCGGCGGCGAAGGCATTGGCCGCACTGGCCGGGCTCCCGACCTTCGAGCGGCCTCCCCACAGATGGCCATCACGCCGGCCGACGCACGTATCCCGTCAAGTACCTGTTCGCCAGAGAGCAGTACCCCGACCACCGCCCTTGCCGACGATGGGGCGATCGCCCGTTCGTCCGCGGACAGGAACCGCGGGGAGATCTGCGAGGCCGCTCAGCCGTGATCGTCGGGTAGGTGCGCTTGCGCTTTCCCGTGTGGTGTTGCGACCATCTATCGAACCTACGGTGGAACCCGTGCGGGCAGCGGTGATGGGGACGGCTGTAGCGCGGGCCAAGCCAGGAAGCCCTTACCCTGCCTGTGGTCCAGCCCGGTCATTGCCGGGCGCAGTTGGCCGCTAGGTAATCATCGTTGATCTGGCTCAGGGTGCCGGGATCGACACGTCCCAGGCCAGCCAGTGCGTATGTCCATGATGCGATGCTGAGGGCCTGAGCGACCGATTGTCTGTCACGTTTGGACAGTGCACGGGCACGGCTGATCGGGTTGACAATGGAGTCGACAAGGGCGTCCCGCGCAGTCGAGGTCACCGATGTCGGCCAGGTCGCCCTTCACCGCGTCCTGGTCGTTTCTGTCGGAAATGCTGCCGATGAGGTTGACAGCGCGGTCCGTGTCGCCACGCGCGATCCAGGCGCTTGCCACCTTCCGGACGACGGACGCGTGAAACCATGGACCGACGCCTCGGGTAAGGGCTTCGGCGTGGAGGCAGTCTCCGGCCTGGAGCGTGGCATCGACAAGGTGTTTCACCCGCACCCAGGACTGGGCGCTGTGGTCTTCGCTCTGTGTTTCCGGCGCCGGGCGTCCTTGTTCGTGAGTTGATCGGGTGGCGTCACCGGCCCGGCCTGGGCCGGGCCGGCGGATGCGAATCAGGTGGTGTACACCATGTCCTCGGTCAGTGTGGTGCTGCAGGTCATGACGAGTATGCCCTTGATGAAGTGGTAGTAGCAGAGCGTCCAGGTCAGCGGGTAGGCGTTGGGGCCGAGCGGAGCGATGGACACCACTTTTTCCCCATCGCAGTTGATGGGGATGACGCTGCTCTGGCCTTTGTAGGTGTACTTCACGACGTGATAGCTGCAGTTACCGTGGCCGATGATGTGGAAGGTGTTGGGCCCGAGCAGAGGCTCGTCGTCACCGGCGGCGTACCACACGTCGAAGGTGGTTGGGCCGCCTCTGTGCGAGGTGTACGCGGCGGCCGGTGTGGCCATCGGCAGAAGCAGCGCGAGGGCGGTCAGAACGACCGGTAAGACCCGTCTGGCAAAAGCTGAACGGACACGCATGGGAGGACTCCCTTCCGAGCGGGTCGGGTTACCTCTCATGTCATAACCGACCGCCGGCGCCCATACATGATCAATTCCATATAGCGGGAATGGCGTGATCCAACCACGATCATCGCGCTCAGATGGTCGTCTACTATCCAGGATAGGCCACAAATTTGCTCCCTGAACAGCTGACTCCTGGGGGTTGGTGAGCATTCGAAGTACGAGCACGTCGGCACCCGACGCGCATTTCCCCCTTCTTGCCTGCATTGACAATTGCGGCAGGAAAGCCAAGGTCCGATCCTTGGATATCCTGCCCCTTTCACGCAAGCACGTCGGCCCACATCCGAAGCGGCTTGGGTTATCCAGCCAACGCACTCTATGCCGCTGTGCGATCAAGCAATCAGCCCTGGGCGCGACGGAAGCGGAAGGGGTGCTCGGATGCTTGCCTTCGGCAGGTGGGTAGCGGCTGAGGCTGCGAGTGGGCGACCGCTGCGCTCCGCCGTGGTCGGATAGGGTGACCGCGTGAATCCGCCGCTGGACGGCAAACGGGGACGTCCTTGGTCGATAGCCGAGGCCGGCAAGGAGCCCGCGGGGGCCGCTCCTGGACAGTCGAGCCTGGTCGCGCGAATCCGGGCAAGCGCGCTGGTGCGGAGTGTCGGTGGACGACCTGGTGTGCTCGTCGAACTGGTCCTTCTGCTGCTGTGGTTTCTGCTCTTCATTCGTCTCGATGCCGCTGTGGGCAAAGACTTCGCGGCCGCCACCGCCCATGCGCTGGCCCTGCAGTCCGCGGAACACGCGGTGCACATCGACATCGAGCTGAGCGCGAACAGTTGGCTGGCTGGGAATCCTTTCCTCAGTCATCTGGCGGTGTATCTGTACCGGCTGTACTACGTGGCGGTCATCGGCGTACTGGTGTGGGTGTTCATCCGGCACGCTGATGTCTACCGCAAGGTCCGACGGACGATGGTCGCGATGATGGCCCTCGTCCTGCCGATCTACTGGGCGGTGCCGATGTCGCCGCCGCGTTCCGCGCTGCCGGGTGCCGTCGACATCGTTGCCAGGTATGACATCT